>JBGSKB010000193.1:0-1739 GCA_041741395.1 Melioribacteraceae bacterium | reverse complement strand
TTGCTGCAACTTTATAAGGAACAAAAAAAATGGAATTTAAAAATTTAATTGTAGATGCTGAAGATGATATTTTAATTATCCACATTAATCGTCCGGAAAAATTAAATGCACTTAATAATGAATTATTGGACGAACTGGATTTTTTATTCTCGGAAATTAAAAATGACAAATCAAAAGTAATTATTATTACGGGAACCGGAGATAAAGCATTTGTTGCCGGAGCAGATATTAAGGAATTAAGAAATTGTAATGCCGAAACCGGAAAGCTTTTTTCTTTAAAAGGACAAAATGTTTTCAACAAAATTGAAAATTGCGGTAAGCCTGTAATTGCAGCAATTAATGGTTTTGCGTTAGGCGGAGGTTGCGAATTAGCTTTAGCTTGTCATATTAGAATTTCAAACAGTCGTGCTAAATTTGGACAACCAGAAGTAAACTTGGGAATTATTCCCGGATATGGCGGAACGCAAAGATTTACAAAATTAGTTAATACTAGTAGAGCTGCAGAATATATTTTAACCGGCGATTTATTTGATGCCGAAGAAGCGCTTCGTATTGGAATTATCAACAGAATTTCTGCTCCGGAAGATTTAATTTCGGAAGCAAAAATGTTAGCAAAGAAAATAGCAAGCAAAGGACAATTAGCAATAAAAGCGGCGTTAAATGCAATTTTAGCAACTAACAATTCAAGTCTAGAAGACGGATTAAATACTGAAGCCGAATTATTTTCTAATTGCTGCAACACCAAAGATTTCAAAGAAGGAACTTCAGCATTTTTGGAAAAAAGAACTCCAAATTTTACTAACGAATAAATAGATCAGATGTATTTGCTTTAGAAAACTATGCTTAACAAACGAAAAATAATTTACATTCTTATTGCAATAGTTGCTTTGCTGCTTTTAATAAATGTTGCATTAGGATTTATTCACATAAGTTTGCCAAATAATAATCCAACATTTTTAAGTAAAAAAATTATTGATGAAAAATTTCAGAAAGTTTTATCAGAATATGAAATTCATGAAAATTGGATTACAAAAGGCAAAATTCAAAAGGGGAAAAGTGATTCTTTAAAAAATAGTTTAATTATTAATTTACCAAACGATATTCCGATTGCACAAATTATTAAAGATATTAATATTGAATTTTCAAAACAGCCGGTAATTGTAAGTTCTTCGGAAGAGAAAATAAATGGATTAACAAATTTAATTATCGAATCTGGAAACACAATTAAGCTAATTGCCGATTTTAAACATGAAGAAAATTTATTAAGAGAATTTTCCAATATTGCATTTTTACTTTTTCAAGTTGAAGATTTAGATGAAAATGAATTAAACGATTTGATAAAAAATCCAAATCATTTCGGGATAATTTTACCCCTTGAATTAAATTCGAAATCAATTGCAGAAATTCTTAAAGAAGGAAGAAAAGAATATTTTATTCAGCTTGATGATGATTCTGATGAAATTGATTTTGAACTTTCTGATGATTTCAAACTTGATGAATTAAGAAGTAATTCAAAAAAAATAATCTCATCATTTAATTCACCAAGAATATTTTTTGTTGACGAAACTAATTGCGGACTTGCAAAAAGTATTCAAAATTTTATTGCTGAAAAATTTAAAGAACGCGGTCGCAGAATTTTATTATCAAATAAATTAACTTTTTTAAAAGGTGAAAGTTCAAACGATATTAATTCACTTCTCAAATTTCATGTTACAAACTTAAAACCCGGAGAATCAAAA
>JBGSKB010000192.1:0-2107 GCA_041741395.1 Melioribacteraceae bacterium | reverse complement strand
TAAACTCATTATCATTAAGTGAACCAGTTTCAAGTTTCATGCTGTTAATTTCACTTACTGCAGAAAGATTTCTAAGTAAAAGTGCTTCCGTTTCCATTTCAATACTTATTATTCCAACCTTATAACCTTGTTCTAAAACATTCCGCATCAATTGAAGCATAAAAGCAGTTTTACCCATTCCTGGTCGTGCGGCAATAATTGTTAAGTGTTTTTTGGGAATGCCAATAATTTTTTTATCTAGAGCTTCTATTCCTGTTTTTATATAATCAGCAGCATTTCCTGAATCTTTATTTTTTTTTATTGATTGTAAAAGATTCTCAACAAGATCAATATTCTTCGGCTCTTTGTCATTATAACTTTCCGCTTTTATAATGGATTTATTCAATTCTTCTATAATAAAATTTGCTCTGTCATAACTTGTAATATTTTGCTCTTTTGATTCTTTGAGAATTCTATTTAATTCATGACTGATATTATCATCAATTAGTTGATCAGTTTGTTTTAAAACATCACCAATGCCAGAAGTGTCTTTATGAATATGTGCAATTTCTTCTATTAGCTCAAATTGTTTGGTCTCCATTAAAGTAAATATAATTTGAGTAGGTGATTCCGGTGCAAATCCGTTATCATAATAAAACTTGAGAATATAACTAAAATAAATTGCCAAATTTGGATTCTTAAATAGTGTATCATTTTTAATTGATGTAATAAGTTCCATGTTGTAATTACTACCGAATAAACAATGCAGTAATGAAGCTTCTAAAAAATCACGGTTTTCTTTTTTTAACATTTAATCCATCCTCTCTGAAAGTGGAATAAAATCATTATTTGTTATATTACCCCGAATTGTGATTTCTTCTTCCCATGAACGATTATATAACCATGTTTTTAAGTGTTTCCAATTAGGTGAAAACATGTTTTTGCTTTTTAATAAATCATGATATTGTATTTGCTTTTCTATCGCCGGAAGTAAAATATTTATAACGTTTTTCCAGTCGTTTATTTTCTCTTGGAAGTAAGTAAACTCGGTATCAAGTCCCCTTTTTGTTCCCGGATATTTCTTCCTAAAAATTTCAAATAAATCTCGTAATTCTGTAACGTTACTTGTAACGTTACTCTCTATTCTTTTCTTATCTATTCTATTCTCTTTTATATCATCATCATTTTTTTGTTTTTCTCTGAACTTTGCAACTCGTATTCTGGTTTGTTCTTTAATTTTTTCCAGACTTTCAACATTCTGATGTTTGGTCCAATTCTCAATAAGTATTTTCCCTTCATTATCAATTGCAATCATGCCAAAATCAGATAACACTTTGAGAGCTAAGCGAATAATGGTTAATGGTCTATTGAACAATGTTGAAATCATTTCAGCAGTAAAAGGCACATTATCATTCAAGAAGATATATCCATTAGCATTAGTTTTTCCGGCTTGAACCAATAATTTTATCCATATTATTAAAATCGTATCGGCTTCCGGCATGGATTCAATAAGCCTTATTTTTTCATCAGAGAACATTTCGGTTTTTAACTTAATCCAAGTAATTTCACCCATTGTCAACCTCAGCGAATATTTCGGTTTGTATTTCTTCAATCGGTTCTGCTTCTGGAATGATGAATTTCTCAATATTCAAAATGAGTTGCTTATCAACTTTTTCAGATACGAAGCTTGAAGGGATTGCATACTCTAAAAAATGCTTCCTTGTAGTTCTTAAGATTTTTTCATTAAAAGGTATTTCGATAAACTCAAAATTTAATCTGTGCAAGATTTCTTCGTTTATCCCAAGACCTTTGAAACCATATAAATGAAAAAGATTTTCATAACTTCGTTGAATTGTGCGGAATGTTTTTTCACGTCGATATAAATAACCAAGTAACTTTGGATATTTGAAATGTGGAAGATTTAAGAAAACCTTTGCCTCATTTTCATTTACCAATTTTACTGAAATTTGCTTGAAATTAGTCATCATCGCCCTCACTGAACAATTCATCAAAAATCAGATCAATCTCATCACCAGCCTCAAGAACTTGGTAAAGCATGTCATTGAAGATCAACAAATCAGCAAGAGCAGTATTTGAATATTCTTTTAACTTTTCTTTTAGTTTAATG
>JBGSKB010000191.1:0-3267 GCA_041741395.1 Melioribacteraceae bacterium | reverse complement strand
ACAAATTGGGATTCCGGCTGGTATCAAATAAGAAGATGTTTAATAGAACACAATATCGGCAATGATAAAATTGACGAATTGAAAAAACTGAACTCATTTTTAGCAAGTAAAATTTTACCCCAAATTGAAGAATATGGATTTCTAGACAGAGATGAGGTTTACGAAGAAATATGAAAAAAGACATTATAATATCGTTAACAAGTAATTTCGAAAATCACTCTCAGACAACTGAAAACGGAATTGAATTTTGGTTTGCAAGAGACTTACAACATCTTCTTGGTTATTCAGAATGGAGAAATTTCCAAAAGGTTATAATAAAAGCAAAAACGTCTTGTGAATCTTCCGAAAATAAAATATTAGACCATTTTGTTGACGTCAACAAAATGGTTAAGCTTGGTTCTGGAAGCGAAAGAGAAATAGATGATATAATGTTAACAAGATATGCCTCTTATCTTATTGCTCAAAATGGAGATCCGAAAAAAGAACAAATTTCATTTGCTCAAAATTATTTTGCAGTCCAAACTCGTAAATTTGAACTAATCGAAAAAAGGATACATGACTGGGAAAGATTGCAAGCACGGCAAAAACTCTCTTTATCAGAAAAGGAGTTATCTGAGCTTATTTATGAAAAAACAAATAATGATAAAAACTTCGGTATAATCAGAAGCAAAGGAGATAAAGCATTATTTGGTAAAACCACCCAGCAAATGAAAGATAGAATTGGTGTTCCCAGTGGTAGAGCATTAGCCGATTTCTTACCAACATTAACAATAAAAGCTAAAGACTTTGCAACGGAAATAACAATATTCAACACAAAAGAGAAAGATTTATTAACAGAGCGTCAAATTTCTGCAGAACACATTACAAATAACCGTTCTGTAAGAGAAATTTTATTAAAAAGAGGAATTAAGCCTGAAGAATTACCCGCAGAGGAAGATATTAAAAAATTAGAAAGAAAAGTAAATTCAGAATCTATTAAACTTAGCAAGAATCCTGATAAATTAAAATAATACTATAGTTAAAATGAATGATAAATATAAAATTCCGTCTCAAACAAGAATTGGTCATGTACATTTAAAAGTTTCAGATATACAAAAATCCCTTAAATTTTACAGAGATCTTTTAGGTTTTGAATTAGTAACAATGTATGGAACCGAAGCTGCATTTATTTCTGCGGGCGGATATCATCATCATTTTGGATTAAACACTTGGGAAAGTAAAAATTCTCCTCCCGCACAAAAATTAGGAGTTGGTCTATACCATGTTGCAATTCTTTATCCAACCAGAAAAGATTTGGCAGAAATTTTTTACAGATTAATGAATGCAAAATATCCAATTTCTGGTGCGTCTGATCACGGAGTCTCTGAAGCAATTTATTTAGAGGATCCGGATGGAAATGGAATAGAATTATATTGGGATAAATCAAAAGAACTTTGGCCTAAAAAATCCGACGGTTCGATTGAGATGTTTACAAAACATCTTGATTTGGAAAATTTATTACTGGAATTAGAAAAATAATTTTATGCAAAATATTTTTCCTCGGAAATTTCTAATTAGTGAAATTGCAAAAATTATAAATCAAATAAACTTACCACATCCGGTTCGTGTTGCAATTGATGGTCCCGGAAATGCCGGAAAAACAACTTTTACAAATGAACTTTCCGAAGAATTAAAAAAATTTAACAGAACAATTATTAGATCAACAATTGATGGTTTTCATCATCCACCGGAATTAAGAAGAAGGCAAGGACAATTTTCTCCCAAGGGTTATTTGGAAGATTCTCATGATTATGAATCAATTATAAAATATTTACTTAATCCGCTTGGCCCAAATGGCAATCTAGAATATAAAGAATCAATTTATAATTTTAAGATTAACCAACCAACAAATGCAGAGTTTAAAAAAGCTATTCCAAATTCCATTTTACTTTTTGATGGAATTTTTCTTTTTAAAGAACAGCTAATTTCAAATTGGGATTATAAAATTTATATTGATGCTTCTTTTGAAAATACTATGAATCGTGCAATAATTAGAGACAGTGAATTATTCGGTGGAAAAGATAATGTTATTGAACTATATAAAAAGAGGTACATTCCGGGGCATGAAATGTACCTTTCTATGTATAATCCAATTGGGGTTTCAGACATTGCAATTAACAATGATGATTTTCAAACTCCAATTGTAATAAAGATTTCAAAAAACAGTATCAATCAAAATTTACTTAATTATTTTCCGCAATTAAAAATCTGAAGCAAGAACAACACTGTTTAATTTTTCTGAAATTTGTTCGTAGACTTTTTGATCATCGTAAATTGATTTAATCTGAATGTCTTTGAACAATTCTGTATTTTCAAAATAAATTTTTGCTAACTGAGCTTTATAACTGATTTTTGCATTTCTTGAATTTATTGCTAAATCGTTTAAAGCACTTACAAAAATATTATCGCTTTCCTCTGGAAATCTGTTCTTAAATTGAATACTAACAAATATTGCAGATTCAACAACACCTTCATTATCGTTAGTTAAAGATTTAAAACAATTTTCAACAACGGTTTTAATTTTTTCATTTTCATTCGGTTGAGCATTTAAACTCTGCGAAAAAAGTAGAATTACAGTTAAAATAACAATAGCTTTTATTGTTTTCATTTTATCTCTCCTTTTGGTTTTTAGCAGAAATAAATCAAATGCCATACCAAAAATAAAAAGACAAGTCAACTCATTAAAAAACAAGGATTTACAAAAATTAAGTTAAAAATTCATACTCAAAATGGATGCCACATTTATGCAGTTTATTTAGTAAAAGTATCGTAACTCATTTTATTATATGGAATTATAAAAAAGTACGGAATTGTAGCTTTTGAAGATTTGTGGCATGGGAAAAAATTATTTTGTTGAATTAAACGAAGTTATTAACGTGAACCTCTAAAAACTCAAAATCGCAAAAAACAAATCTCAAATAATCTCGAATAACCAAAATTCAAATGACCAAAACTGAATTTTCTGAGAATTTGGTTTTTTGAATTTGGAATTTATTTGTTATTTGGCACTTGTTGTTTGAGATTTTAGAGATACCTTTACTGAAGTCACCGACCATTGTGTGACATAATTTAACGATTTACATTTATCGCTGCCATCGTGTGGAAGATGGCGGCAAAGTTATTTTTATTTTATTCAAAAATATCCGGTTCCTTTTCTTTTAATCTTTGGATTCTATTATTCAATGCACGTCTTGTAATTCCCAAAAGTTGTGCGGCAATTGTTTGATT
>JBGSKB010000190.1:0-2557 GCA_041741395.1 Melioribacteraceae bacterium | reverse complement strand
AAGGAGTCCATATAATGAACACCAAAGTCATCGAAGAAAAAAGACACTTTGTTCATAACAAAATAATAATTGGCTTAAATAACAAATTTAACGTATTGCATTTTTCCAACTTCTCACTTGGAAGCACCAACTGCACTATAGGCACCTCAAGACACACGATTGGCGGGTTAGGCATTTATTAAAAAAAATAAGGAACGAACATTTTAGTCTCTTTCATATAATCTAAGTAAACATTTCCGAAGAAAATAATATTCTCTTTTTCTTCAACTTTAGCTGTGAGAATTAAAAACAATATTACAAATGCTGTTAAGAGAATTGTAAGAACAGATATATTTTTACATAGGGCTCCAAGAGATAAAAATAAAAGAGAACTATATATTGGATGTCGTATATATTTATAAATCCCATTTTTTACAAGATTAGAAGTTTTTTCAAATTTAAAATTTGTAGAATTATTCTCTCGTTCTTTTGAGCCACCAGTACTCTTTAAGATAGAAATGCTTTGAATTATAAGATAGATTGAAACTAATAGGAGAACCCAGGAAATAATCTGCTGAATAGAAAACGGGACTGTAATCCAATATGGAATATGTAATAAAACTAATATTAGAGTAAATTCAAAAACAAAAAATCTATAAAATCCGTGAACTTTAAAACTTCGCAGAGATTTATTTGAAATAAGAATTAGAAAAATGGTTCCAAAGAAAAATATAACTAATTGAATTATAGATAAAAGGATCATAAATACTTCACGATTCTAAATGCCTAATGGCATGCTCCGTCAACTGACGGATTACTGAGTTTATGCTGATAACTATCGGGACTGCCCAAACTTGCCCACTTCCGTTATCTAACGGATTGTTGGGGGGGACAGCAATATTAATTTACCTTTCCATTTTAAATTGTTAATCAAATTTTATTTCTAGAATAATTTCAAAATGCAATTTTTAATAAACTTCTAACTTTTAAATTTTTACAAAACCCGAATTGTGCAACGCAGTCGGTTGATTTGATTGTTATGCAGCTTCTTTATCTTAATAATCTTACACTTAATATTTCTTGAATATTTCTTCTTCCGTCAAGAACACAATGAATATATATTAAGTTATTTTCAATTTCGTAAATTATTCGGTATGGTTTAAAGTGGATTTCTAAATATCTTTTTATCCCGGTAAGTCTTAATTCTTGTGGAATGTGACCTCTTTCTGGATATTCTTCTAATTTAAAACATGTATTTTCAAGCGAATCTAAAAGTTTATTCGCTGATAAAATACTATCATTTGTTGCAACATAAATGAATATTTCTTTAAGATCTTGTTTTGCTTGAGGATCGATTAAAACTTTAAATTTTCTCATACTATTGTAATGATTTTAATTCCTTCCTTAAATCTTCAAAAGTAGATTTAATGTCAAAAGCATTTTTACTTTTCATATTTGTCATTGCTAACAATTTTAACATTGCCATTGTTTCTTGTGTTTTTTCATACATTTTTATGTCTTGAACAACAACCTTGGCTTCGCCATTTTGAGTAATTACAAAAGTTTTTTGATTCTTATTTATATCATCAATTAAATTCGCAGCATTAGCTTTTAAATAACTAATTGATTTAACAGATTCGCTTAATTTCATAAAGCAGTCCTTTTTTAGACTGAATTTAGTTTATTTTAGTATTTATTGCAAGATATATTTTAGCAACATAACGATTTCTATCTTACGACCTGATAAAAATAAATTGTTTAAAAAACATTTAATAAGTGTACCATTTCTCTTCTCCCGAAGGGATGAATTAACAAATTTATATTTTTAGTTTCTCAAACAAAAAAAATAAGGAGTCCATATAATGAACACCAAAGTCATCTTAGTAAAAAGGTACTTTCTATAAAAAAAGTAATAATTGCAAAGAACTTATTTTTAATAATTTATTTTGAGTTATTTTTTTACGCTCTATTGACTTTTTACTTATTTAAGAGGTTAGGCGGCACATAAATTTTTAGTTATCAATTGATATTAAAATCTTTTCGCCGCATCCATAAGTATGGAATGGACCAAATAGACACAATCGTAAATGGGATAAAAAGCAAACCTCCGGGTGACATAGAAGTGTATGAATCCCGAAAAAGAATTATGGTCATTGAGTAAATCCACAGAGCATTTGCCATTTGTGCTGACATCCATCCCCAACTCTTTAGTCTCCAAAGACCGAACCATGAAAATAAAAGTAATGGAGCAGAATAAAGAATATCACCGATCATGAACCCATAAGTCACTGCTGAATTTGCCCGTTCTGTTAACGAAGACAATTCTCCGGGATAAGGTACTAAGCGACGGAAGAATACCATTCCCCAGAACAGAATAGTGATAAAAAATGCTACCGCATTAACTATGGAAATAAAAGTAATCCCGGCAGAACGAATTTTAATTGAATTTGCTGATGCTTGAGTCATACCGATTTCCATTTGATGTTTCTGCCGCCTAACGATTTCTATCTTACGACCTGATAAAATTAAATTATTAAAAATAGTATTTAATAAGTGTGACCTTTCTCTTCTCCCGAAG
>JBGSKB010000189.1:0-4347 GCA_041741395.1 Melioribacteraceae bacterium | reverse complement strand
AGAAAAAGAAAATACAATTGAAATTGAAGTTTCTGATAATGGGAAAGGTATAAATCCTAAAAACAGAAAAGATGTTTTCAAACCGGGTTATAGCACAAAAAGTAGAGGCTGGGGTTTGGGTTTAAGTTTATCAAAAAGAATAATTGAAGATTATCATAAAGGAAAACTTTTACTCAAATCTTCAATTCCAAATGAAGGAACAACTTTTTTGCTTATTCTAAATAAAAAATTATTGAAAGTTCAGGAAGAATTATGAGTAGCTTACGTCCATCATGGGATGAATATTTTTTAAAGTTGGCAATGTTGGTTTCCGAAAGAGCAACTTGCCCAAGAATGCATTGTGGATGCGTTTTGGTTAGAGAAAAAAGGATTTTATCAACCGGATATAACGGATCAATTCCCGGTGATTCTCATTGCGAAGATGACGGCTGTATGATTGTTGATAATCATTGTGTAAGAACTATTCATGCGGAAATGAATGCAATTATTCAATGTTCAATTCATGGTGTAAGTACGCACGGTGCATCTGCATATATCACAAATATGCCTTGCACTAATTGTTCAAAGGCATTAATTGCAGCTGGAATTAAGGAAATAGTGATTTTTTCCGATTATCATGATACAAAAGCCGAGGAGTTTTTTAAAATTGCAAAAGTTAAAATTAGAAGATTGGAAATTCCTAATAATTCTATTAATTATGATTTGAAAAATTATTCTTCTGCAAAAGAGATTAAGAAAGATGAGTAAAATGGCTATTGATAATTTTCAAAAATATTTTAAAGCTGAAAATTTTATAAATCGGGATCTAAGCTGGCTTGAATTTAACAAACGAGTTTTAGAAGAAGCTTTAAATCCAAAATTACCTTTACTTGATAAAATAAAATTTATCTCAATTTTCTTTACAAATCTTGATGAATTTTATATGATCAGAGTTTCCGGTTTAAAGGAGCAAATCAGAGCCAATATAATTACCGCAACAATTGACGGTTTAACACCCTTTCAAGAATTAAGAGCTATTGATAAAGAAGTAAAACGTCTGTTAAATCAAATTGCCGAACTTTGGAAAAACACAATTATTCCAGATTTAACTATGAATAATGTTATAATTTCAAAAATGACTGATTTATCAAAAAATGAACAAGAAGCTTTAAGTCAATATTTTCACAACGAAATTTTTCCGGTTTTAACACCACTGGCTTTTGATCCCGGAAGACCTTTTCCGTATATATCAAATTTAAGTTTAAGTTTTGCAGTTTTAATTTTTAACTCAAAAAAAGAAAAGCATTTTGCTCGAGTTAAAATTCCAAATATTTTACCAAGACTTTTGCGCGTTGATAAAATTTTATATCCAAACCAGCCAAAGAAAAATGGAAAACTTTCTGCAAAATTTGTTTGGATTGATGATTTAATAAAACAGAATTTACAATTTCTTTTTCCGGGAATAAATATTCAATGTGCACATTTGTTTAGGATTACAAGAAATACTGATATTAGTATCCAAGAAGATGAAGCAGATGATTTGCTTCAAGTAATTGAAGAAAATATTAAGCAAAGAAAATTCGGTTCTGTTGTAAGATTAGAAGTTGAAAAAGAAATTCCGGATTTTATGATTGATACTTTTATAGAAAATTTAAATATTAAAACAACTGATATACATTTTATAGATGGTCCGTTAGGTTTAAGCAACATAATGGAATTATATAGTTTACCATTTCATCATTTAAAGGAACCTCCACATCAGCCTAAACCATTTATCAACATTGATGAAAATGAATCAATATTTTCAATCATACGAAGAGGTGATATTTTACTTCATCATCCGTATGATTCATTTGCTCCGGTTATAGATTTTATAAAAGCTGCTTCACAAGATCCTGATGTTCTTGCAATTAAACAAACTTTATACAGAGTTGGTCAAGATTCACCAATTGTAAAATATTTAATCGAAGCTGCTGAAAGAAGAAAACAAGTTGCGGTTCTTGTAGAATTAAAAGCAAGGTTTGATGAAGAAAATAATATTTTTTGGGCCAGAGAACTTGAAAAAGCTGGTGTTCACGTTGTATATGGTTTAGTTGGATTAAAAACTCATGCAAAAATGACAATGGTTGTAAGACGTGAAAGTGATGGTGTAAAAAGGTACGTTCACCTAAGTACGGGAAATTATAACGCATCAACAGCTAAACTTTATACAGATTTTGGATTGTTCACCTCTGATAAAGAGATTTGTGAAGATGTTTCTGAAGTTTTTAATTATTTAACTGGATATTCAGAAAAAAGTGAATTTAAGAAATTATTCGTTTCCCCTATAAATACCAGAGATAAAATTATCAATTTAATTAAACGTGAAATTGAAAATGTTAAAAATGGCGGTGAAGGATATATAATATTTAAATTCAATTCACTTGTTGATAATTCAATAATTGCAGCTTTATATGAAGCTTCGCAAAACGGCGTAAAAGTTGATTTAATAATTAGAGGAATTTGCTGCTTAAAACCTCAAGTAAAAGGTTTAAGTGAAAATATTAATGTGAGAAGTATTATTGGAAGATTTTTAGAGCATAGCCGAATTTATTATTTCTTCAATAATGGAAATAATGACATTTATTTAAGCAGTGCGGATTTAATGCCGAGAAATTTAGATAGAAGAGTTGAATCAACATTCCCAATTGAAAATAAAGAGATTAAAGAAAATATTTTGAAAAATGTTTTGCAAGTATTTCTAAATGATAATACAAAAGCACGCATTCTAAATTCTGAAGGTGAATATATTAGAATTTCCGCAGAAGAAAGTGAAGTTGAATTATCAGTTCAGGATTATTTAATGAAAGGTGCCTCTTTATATTCTTTAAAATAATTTTTCAATCATGTTAAAACAAGCGCCAAATTTGAGCTACCAAAAAACAAACTATTAATCCCAAAACCACCGGAAATAGTGTTGAAAATATTGTCCATTTCATACTTCCAGTTTCTTTATAAATTGTATAAATCGTAGTTGAACAGGGATTATGAATTAGACTGAATAACATAAGATTAATTCCGGTTAGAGCTGTCCATCCGCCGGTTTTCAAAATTTCTCCAGTTTCTTTAACAGAATCAAGTTCAAACATTACACCCGAGCCGGACCCGGCATCTAAAATTCCAACACTCATAACCGTTAACATTAATATTGTTGGAATAACAATTTCATTTGCGGGAATTGCAATTATATATGCAAGAAGTATTACTCCATTCAATCCAATAAATATGGCAAAAGGATCAGAAAATTTAATAAAATATTCCGCAATTGAAATATCATTAAAATGAACATTTGCAACTAACCAAATAACCATTCCAGCCGGAACAGCAAAAACAATTGCACGCCACAAAACAAAAATAGTTCTATCAACCAAAGATGTATAAAGTGTTTGCAAAATTCTAGGTGGTCTATACGGTGGAAGTTCTAAACTAAATGATGAAGCTTCTCCTTTTAGTATAGTTTTTGATAACGTCCAAGATGTAACTAAACTTAAAAATATTCCTAAAAGAGCTATGCTTACAACTGCAGAAGCTGAAGCTAAACTTGCTAAATGCGATGGAACTAAACTCCCTATAAATATTGATGCAATAAGAATTTGTGTGGGCCATCTTCCGTTACACAAAGAAAAATTGTTTGTAATTATCGCAATCAACCGTTCCCTTGGACTATCAATTACTCTTGCAGCAATAACACCGGCGGCATTGCAGCCAAACCCCATGCTCATTGTAAGAGCTTGTTTTCCGTGTGCGCCGGCTTTCTGAAAAAGCTTATCCATATTGAATGCAACTCTTGGTAAATAACCAAAATCTTCTAATAATGTAAAAAGTGGAAAAAATATTGCCATTGGCGGAAGCATTACACTTATTACCCAAGCCATTGCGAGATAAGCTCCATCAATTAAAAGTCCGTCAATAAAATGAGGAATTCCAATTGATAAAGATGCAGCTTTTAAGATTGGATGAATTTTATCAATAAGAAATTCAGCAATTAATCCGGACGGATAATTTGCGCCTTGAATTGTTAACCAAAAAACAATTGCCAAAAGGAAAAACATAATCGGAAAACCGAGTAATCTGCTTGTAACAATTTTATCTAAAGAAATTTCCCAATCTGTTCTTAAATTATTATTTTCCGAAATTATTGATTTTGACGCAATTTGATTTGCATCTTTAAATATTGATTCGGTTATTGAGTCGTGTAAATTTTCACTTAATTCCCAACGCAATGAATCAGCATAATTCAATAAATCTAAATTTTTATCTGAAATAATATTATCTACTTTATTCATACTGCTTCACCTAACTGATTGGGAGAAAGAGTTCCAATGTTTC
>JBGSKB010000188.1:0-11106 GCA_041741395.1 Melioribacteraceae bacterium | reverse complement strand
GATATCCGGTCATTGCTGTATTAAAGACAATTTCACCGGTAGTTGAAGCCTCATAACCAAAAGAAAAACCATTATAAATTGAGTTATCTTCTAAAACAAGCGAAATTCTTTTGGATTTTTGCATCAAATAATTAAAAAATGAGGTGTTAATTTGTAAAAATTGATTTGCTAATTATACTACTTTTTAAAATTATATCCGAAACTAAAGTTTATTTTATACAAAGATTTTATTCTGTTGATAAAAATTATGCAATTGTGTGAATATTTTTGTAAAAGAAAAATAGTAAAATCGAATGTTCTTTAATAAGAATAAAGAAATTTCGTTAATTTTTCGATATAAAATAACATTGTCTAATATTTGTCTAAATATTTTACAAATATTCAATGTATTGCTTGACATATTCTAGACAAAACCATATTTTTAAACAATAAAAAATGGGAAAAGTTAATGATTTTAAGATTTTTAGTTTTTTGTCTGTTATTTACCGGAATTACGCTTGCTCAAAATTCCGGAAAAATCACCGGAAAAGTCGTCGATCAAATTTCTAATGAAGTTTTGCCCGGTGTTAATATGATTGTTGAAGAAACAAACTTGGGAGCTTCAACTGATATTAATGGCGAGTTTACTATCAATAATATTCCAGTAGGTAATTACAAAGTTAAAGCAAGTTTTATTGGATATAATCCAATTACAAAAGTTGACGTAATTGTTAATTCCTCTAAACCTACTTTTTTGGAATTTAAATTGAACGAAACCGTAATTGAGTTAAGCGGAGTTACGGTGACATCAAATTATTTTGAAAATTCACCTATCGAAGTTAATAGTATTAAAAAGTTTAGTTACGAAGAAATTCGCAGATCTCCCGGTGGATTTGAAGATGTTGTTCGTGCACTTTCAGTTCTTCCCGGTGTTGCAAGACAAAGTGCCGGAAGAAATGATTTGGTTGTTCGCGGCGGTGCTCCATCAGAAAATCTTTATATTGTTGATGGATTTGTTCTTCCAAATATTAATCATTTTGGAAATCAAGGTGCAACTGGCGGGCCTTTAAGTTTTGTAAATTTAGATTACGTGAGTGAAACAACTTTTTCTACCGGAGGATTTCAATCAAATTATGGCGATAAACTTTCTTCTGTTTTGAAAATTGATTTGCGCGAAGGAAGGAAAGATAAAATCGGTGGAAAAGCTTTAGTTTCGGCTTCACAATTTGGTTTGAATTTAGAGGGACCAATTACAGAAAAAAATAATTTCATTTTTTCTTTAAGAAGAAGTTATCTCGATTTTATTTTTAACGCAGCCGGTTTCAATTTTGTGCCGGAATATTATGATCTTCTTACAAAATATACTTACGATTTTGATAACTCAAATAAACTTTCGTATTTGCTCGTCGGTGCTTTGGATCGAGTAAAGTTTAACAATGATAATTCGGAAGATTTGTTTGATAATTCTAGAATTTTGGGAAATGATCAAAATCAGTATGTAACTGGAATTTCGTTCAGACATTTATTTACTAAAGGATTTTACAATCTTACACTCAGCAGAAATTATGTTAATTATGATGGATTTCAAAATGATACTTTGTTAAATCCAATTTTCTTGAACAAATCAAAAGAAGCGGAACACGAGCTAAAAGCAGATGTAGTTTATAAAATTGCACAAGCTTCGGAATTAAATATTGGTGCATCCGCAAAACAAATTTTGTATAAAAGTGAAATATTATTTCCGGATAATTTTGTTACAACTTTTGGTGAAACACTTCCGGTAACAAATTTATTTATTAACGATTCATTTTATAAATTCAGTTTGTACGGATTGTATAGCACGAGTTTGTTCAATAAAATACGGATTAATCTTGGTTTGCGAGGAGATTATTTTAATGCGATTGATGAGAAATTTACTTTTAGTCCAAGATTTTCTCTTTCTTATTCGCTATCCGAAATTACAAATATAAATTTAAGCACCGGAATTTATAGACAAAATCCTTCTTACATTTGGTTAAATTTTAATGAAAATAGAAGCTTAAAACCAATTCAAGTAAATCAATTAATTCTGGGAATTGATCATTTGTTAAGTGAAGATACGCAAATAAAACTAGAAGGATTTTATAAAGATTATTCAAAATATCCCGCAAGCAAATTGAGACCATATTTAGTTTTAGCTAATACCGGTGCGGGTTACCCTGGTTCTGATGATAATTTTTCGACTTATGGATTAGAACCTTTAACAAGTGACGGAAAAGGAAATTCACAAGGTGTAGAATTTTCAGTTCAGAAAAAATCATCGCAAAATAATTTGTATGGAATATTAAGTATAACTTACAGCGAATCGAAATTTAGAGGATTAGACGAAATTGAAAGAGTTGGACAATATGATCAAAGCTGGATTATTAGTTTAAGTTCGGGATTTATTTTCAGTGAGAATTGGGAAGCTGCAATAAAATTCAGACTCGCGACCGGAAATGCTTACACGCCTTATAATTTTGATGGAACTCAAAGTATTTCAAATTATTTAAACGATAGATTGGGAGCTACACATGGTTTGGATATTCGCGTTGATAGAAGATGGAATTTCAATAATTGGTCAATGGTTGCCTATATTGATTTGCAAAATATTTATAATCAAAAAAATGTAAATGCAGTTAGATGGGATTTTAGAACAATGCAAGCTGATGAACAATCGGAAATTGGAATTTTACCATCAATTGGAATTAGCGTTGAGTTTTAATTTAAAATTAGTTTCACTTTTAACTTTAATAATACTATGAATTCAAATAGAATTAGAATACTAAAATCTGGTGAACAAAAGGAAGGTTCAATTATTTATTGGACGCAGCGTGAACAGCGCGTAAATGATAATTGGGCATTGATTTATGCTTATCAAAAAGCTATAGAAAAAAATGAAAAATTAGTTGTCGTATTTAATTTGGTCACAGATTTTCTGCAAGCTACTTTCCGCCAGTATAATTTTATGATTGAGGGATTGAAAGAAGTTGAAAAAAATTTGGCAAAACTAAATATTTCTTTTTTTATAACAACCGGAAGTCCCGAAATAGAAATTCCGAAATTTATTGTAAAACACAATGCCGGCTTGCTGATTACTGATTTTAATCCATTAAGAATTATTAAAAATTGGAAAGAAAAAGTTGGACAAATAATATCAATTCCTTTTTATGAAATTGATTCACACAATATTATTCCGGTTTGGAAAGCTTCAAATAAATTAGAATTTGCTGCATACACAATACGACCAAAAATTAAAAAACTTCTTCCGGAATATTTAGATGAATTTCCGAAGTTAGAAAAATTGAGCAAAAATAATTTTATTCAAAATAAAATTGATTGGGATAAATTATACAAATCATTGAAAATTGATTTTAGCATTAAGCCGGTAAAATTTTTTTTTCCGGGCGAAAATGAAGCAAATAAATTATTAGAAAAGTTTATCAAAATAAAACTTGATAAATATGCCGTAGATCGAAACTATCCCAATAAGGACGGGCTTTCAAACATATCGCCATATTTACATTTTGGACAAATTTCTGCTCAAAGAATTGCCCTAATTCTGAATAGTTTTGATCATAATAATATTTCTGTTTCATCTTATCTAGAAGAATTAATTGTACGAAGTGAACTTGCCGATAATTTTTGTTTCTACAATATAAATTATGATAATTTTGAAGGTTTCCACGATTGGGCAAAAAAATCTTTGAACGAACATAGAAATGATAAAAGAGAATTTGTTTACACTTTAGAAGAATTTGAATTAGCTAAAACACATGATTTACTTTGGAATGCTGCACAATTAGAAATGGTTACAACAGGAAAAATGCATGGGTTTATGCGAATGTATTGGGCAAAAAAAATTCTTGAGTGGACAAATTCACCAGAAGAAGCTTTAGCATTTGGTATTTATTTAAACGATAAATATGAATTAGACGGACGAGATCCAAATGGATATGTAGGTTTAGCTTGGTCAATTGGCGGAGTTCATGACAGAGCTTGGAATGATCGCGAAGTATTTGGTAAAGTTAGATTTATGAATTTCAATGGCTGCAAAAGAAAATTTGATGTGAAAAAATATATCGAAAAATTTGTAAATCCAGATAAGCAAAGTTTGTTTTAAAAATGTGAAAAGTGAATATTACAAAGTGGAAAAAATAAAGTATTTTTTTTGAAAGGAAATAAAATGAGAGACCCCGGTAACGCAAATATACATAATCTATTTTCTGATGATTTAGTAGATGAACATTTATTAACATCAATAGATACGCCGCTTCGTAAAGATGCTTTTGATATTGATGATGAGTTAAAAGTTGAATTAATAAAAAATAAATTTAACGACATTATGGAAATCCTAGGTCTGGATTTAAAAGATGAAAGTCTGCAAGATACACCAAAACGAGTTGCAAAAATGTTTGTTAAAGAAATTTTTAGCGGATTAAATCCAAGCAATAAACCAAAACCAACCCTTTTTCAAAATAAGTTTAATTTTAATGAAATGCTGATTGAGAAAAATATTACAATTTATTCTTATTGCGAACATCATTTTGTACCAATAATTGGAAAGGCACACATTGCTTATTTTCCAAATAAACATATAATCGGTTTATCAAAACTGAATAGAGTTGCTCAATATTTTGCTAAACGTCCGCAAGTTCAGGAAAGATTAACAATTCAAATTGCAAATGAGTTAAAAGAAACATTACAAACTGAAGATGTTGCTGTTATTATTGAAGCTGACCATTTGTGTGTTGCTTCGCGTGGAGTTCAAGATGTTAATAGTTCAACCGTCACTTCAAGTTTTGGAGGAAAGTTTTTAGATTCAAATAACAAAATTGAATTGTTGAATTATATCAAATCATAAAAAATATTTAAATTCTTCAAAAATTTTCCTTGCAAAAATTCAATTCTTAGTGTATGTTTGTATTAAACATCTTGTATAATACTTATTGAACAATATGAAATCAAACTCTGAATTAAATGAATTACTCCTTACTTGGGAAGAAACTTATAAAAAAGGTCAACTAACATTTTGGATTTTTTTAGCTTTAAAAGAAAATAAAAAATATGTTGATGAAATTAAAACTTTTGTTGAGCAGCAATCAAATTATTCTATGACTTGCGAAGAACAAAGTGTTTACAGAAATTTGAGAAAATACCAGCATTTGGGAATTGTTGATTTTGAATCTGGTGAAGGAAATAAGGGACCAGAACGAAAATATTATTTTTTAACTGATCTTGGAAAATTACTTTTTCAAGAATTTGTAAATAGAAATATTAAACTTTTTTTTAACGAAAATATTATAAAATTATTAGATAAATAGGAGATATAATGAAATTATTAACAAATAATCAGTTAAAATTTGCAGCATTTTTTTTGATATTAACAATTTTGTTAAACTTTGGAATTACTCAATTACTAAATGCTGAGGAATTTTCTTTGGTTTGGATTTTGGTTCCTTTATACGCAATTCCAACTTTTATTGCCGGTTTGATTTTGGGTAAAAAGGACCATGAAATTTTGCCGTTGGTTGTTACGGGTTTCAAATTCCACTTAATTACTTATATTATTAGTAATTCTGTTGCAATATTGAAACATATATTTGGTTTTGCTTCAATTTATGAAAACATTAATACAGTAAACTTAACTATTGTTTTTTGGGGACTCGGATTATTGCTGCATTTTGTACTTTATAAAAAAGCTAAAACCAAAACTATTAAAGGAATAAATCAATCAGAAATATTTGAATAACAATTAATAAATGTTTTTACTTAGCTAATTCTTGTTCAATTAAAGAAATTATTTTTTCACTTTCCGGAGTGGTAATACTTCTAAATCTATCAACAACATTTCCTTTTTTATCAATTATAAATTTTTCGAAATTCCATTTTATATCGGATTTTCCGGTAACAGTATTGTTTGTTAAAATTTCAAATAAAGCTGATTTATCTTTTCCCAAAACTTTTACTTTATCAAACATTGGAAAAGTTACATTAAAATTGAGTGAACAAAATTCTTGAATTTCTTTGTTGGTTCCCGGCTCTTGTCCGCCAAAATCATTACAAGGGAAACCAAGAACTTCAAAACCTTGATCTTTATATTTTTCATAAATTTTTTGTAATCCATCATATTGCTTCGTAAATCCACATTTACTAGCAACATTTACAATTAACAAAACTTTACCTTTATAATCAGATAATTTTACTTCTTTTTTATTTATATCTTTTACTGTGTACTCATAAATATTTGGTGACTTACCATCTGAATTAGATCCACCAAATATTGATGCTGCTGTTAAAGCGATTGTTATTAAATTCATTTATACTCCATTTTTTTTGTTATAATTTTGTTTGCCATTCCATTAAAAATTATTTTGTGTATTGGAAGTAAGCTATACCAATATAATCTGCCTAATAAACCGTTTGGTCTGAAAGTAGCTT
Organism: Melioribacteraceae bacterium; assembly: GCA_041741395.1. Lineage (GTDB taxonomy): Bacteria > Bacteroidota > Ignavibacteria > Ignavibacteriales > Melioribacteraceae. Next base: position 4,668 of record JBGSKB010000188.1, on the reverse strand, counting down.
TTTGAGTAAAACTTTTTTTCTCTTCATTTACTTCAAGTTCAAGCCAAGCTTCACCCGGAACTTTCATTTCAGCATAAAGAATAATTTTTCCTAATGATTTGTTAGCTAAAATTACTCGCCACCAATCAAGTGCATCTCCTGGCTTTAATTCGGTAGGACTTCTTCTACCTCTTCTTAAACCAACACCGCCGAATAATTTATCCAATAATCCTCTGACAACCCAAGCCCAATTCCAAGCATACCATCCATTGTCTCCGCCAATTTCCCAAATATTTTTTTTCACTCTTTCTGTATCAATTTTGTAACAAATTATTCTTTCGTCAACTAAGCAGCCAAACTTTGGGACTTCAATTTTATCTAAAAAATCTTGTCTTAAAACTCCTGAAATTGCAGAATCAATCCAGCTTGAAGGAACTTTATTTGCATCTATTACTTTAAATGCACGTTCAATTGATTCTTTATAACCAATGAGTTTTGTATCAACAATTTTTTCAATGCCTTCAATTTTACATACTACTTCATTCTTCATACTTTCAACCAAACTTCTAGCTAATTTAAAATTTGTGGATGTTACAAAGTAAAGCCAATATGAGGAGAGTCGCGGTGTTAAAATCGGAATTGTAATAATATATCTTTTCAATCCCCTTGCCTCAGCATAACCAAGAATCATTTCCTTATATGTTAAAACATCAGGTCCGCCAATATCAAAAACTTTATTTACCGATTCAGTTTTATCAATAACGCCAAGTAAATATTCAATTACATTTTTTACTGCAATTGGTTGACATTTTGTTTTAAGCCATTTTGGGGCAATCATTATTGGCAGTTTCTCAGCAAGATCTCTAATAATTTCGAAAGAACCACTTCCAGATCCTATTATTATTGCAGCTCGAAGTATTGTTGTATTTGCCTTTGCCGTTTGTAATATTTTTTCAACATTTAATCTTGAACTTAGATGTTTTGAAAGACTTACTTCATCATTAATTATTCCACTTAAGTAAATAATTTGCTTAGTTTTTGTTTTATCTAATGCTCTAACAAAATTTTCGGCTGACTTCTTTTCTAATTCTGAGAACTCTTCATTTGAAACTCCCATTGAGTGAACAAAGTAAAAAGCCACATCTAAATCAGTTGGTATTTTTTCCAGACTTTTCTCATCTAATAAATCACCTTTAACTAAGAAAATATTTTTATTATCAGCAAAGGATTCAGGAAATCTTCTGGGATCTCTAACAAGACAAGTAACATTGTGACCGGTCTCAATGAGATGGGGTAATAACCTTTTACCAATATATCCGGTAGCTCCGGTTAGTAGAATATTCATAAGACTTCAATATCTTTCGATAACTCAATTGCAATTTGCTTCATAACTTGTTTGCCAATAAACTTTCATTTATTCTAAAATTCATCAATTATTGAATTCCGATTGAAACATTCAACATTTTAATAGTATCTTTTACCATTAAGTCAACTTAATCTATACTAAACTCGAAACTGTGTGCATAAAATATTTACAATCATAACTAATTCGCAATTGTTTCTTTTATAACTCTACACTGAGAGTTCCTAATCTTTCTTATATTACTTTTCTTTTACCGAGAGTTACAGGACCAACAATTAAAATATTCTATTTTTCAATTTTCAACATTTACAACGTTCTAAGTTTGCCTTCATACCGCCATCGATTGGGATTATAACACCAGTTACCCAAGATGAATCATCAGATGCTAAATAAAGAATTGCTTCAACTACATCTTCTGGCTTTCCAATTCTTCCCATAGGGTGCAAAGATTCAGAAGCTTTCATCGAAATTTCATTTTGTGTTAAAAATTTGGCAAGCGGTGTATCACCTAGACCAAGAGCAACTCCATTAAATCTGATTCCTCTTTTTGCATATGTAACTGATGCTGACCGAATCATTGCTTCTAGTCCTCCCTTTGCTGCACTAATTGCTTCATGATTCAATAAACCTTTTGATCCAGCAATTGAAGAAATGATTACTATATTGCCATTTTTCCGATTCAACATTTTTTTTATATCAGATTTAATAGCTAAAAAAGGAGAAATTAAATTATGATCAAGAATATTTCTGAATGTTTCCTCATCTGTGTTATGAATAGGTTTAAGAACAATTGAGCCAACTGCATGGTTTAACGAATCGATTTTCCCAAACTTTTCTGTGCCTAATTTTACTGCATTTGCTAAATCTTCTGAGTTTGTTGCATCTCCAAAAATCTTAATTGAATCTGTATCAGCAAAATTAAGGTCATCTAGTTTTTTACTATTTCTAGAAAATTAAATTAGTTTTGCTTTTCCTTCGGCTAATCTTTGAGAAACAATTTTACCAATGCCTCCTGTAGCTCCAATAATAAATACTACCTTATTTTCAAATCTATTATAGCTCACAACTAAAAGACCTTTAATCTATCTATATGCATTTTAATTTGATTTTCTATAGTGCTTAATTTCTAACTTTTTCTAACTCTTTTCTAAAATCATCAATATTGTCTAAAACTTTAGCATTCAAATATTCTAATGTTTTTCCGTATGACTTTGCACTTCTGCCACCCGCAATAATTTTAGTTCCATTATTAAGCAATCTTTTAAGCTTTGCCATCTCTCTATCTAAAGTAAAATCATCATTTGGATAAACAATACTAAGTGCAACTATTTTGGGGCGAAGTCTATCGATAGCTGCAGCTATTTCCTCAGCAGGCAAATCAGGTCCCATATAAGTTACATTCCACCCATCTGCCGAAGCAATAACTGCAATCATTAGTGCACCAAGTTCATGAAGTTGTCCTTTGGGGGTAGCTATAATAATTGATGGTGCATTTGAAGGTATAGAATTATTATCTATTAAGGAGTTAAGAATTTTTCTTATAACTGCTGATGAAACATGCTCATTAACAATTCTGATCTCACCACTTTTCCACATGTCACCAATATCTTCTAAAAGTGGGGTTAATAATTCATCAATAAATTTGGGTTGAGACAAATCTTTAAGAGCATTATAAAGCTCGTATTCCAAACCATGAGCATTTAATTCCTTAACTGCCGAAATACATTTGTCAAGATGACTAGTATTTTCAACTTCATTTTTTTGATCCATTCTATTAGTACTGAATTCAGATTCACTCAACTTAGATGCATTTAGAAGATTTTTTAGTTCATAATAGTTTAGTGTAGAAATAGTACCAATTGAATATCCATGAGCAGAAGCAGTAGAAAGTAATTTGAGTTTCTCAACGTCTTCCTTAGAATAAAGTCTTCTATTTGTTTCAGAACGCTGAGGAACTACAACATTATATCTTTTTTCCCAAGCTCTAATAACATGAATACTCAAGCCTGTAAGATTAGATACAACTTTTATTGGGTATGTATTTTTATTTTCCATACGTAATTATAATATATTGTCTAGCTTTTGTCAAATATTATTAGAAATATTTAAATATTTTTAATTTTATTTACGATTTTTCTTGACAAATGCTAGACAATATATTACGTTTACATAGACAATAATTAGACAATAAAAATGATTACGGAAATAAAACATATAATTCTAAATTTTCAACTTAATATTGAAAAAATTGAATTCGTTCATTTTTTACCAAGAGAGCCCTTAAAGAATAATTCGAATACTTTCTTGGTAACTGTAAACGGTCTTTTGGTTGGAAATGGTAAAAAAATTTTAACAAAACAACTAATAATAACAAACTAAAGAGGTAACACAATGAAAAACAATATAAAAAAACTCATGATGCTTTTAGTACTATCTTCATTTTTAGTAGTGAGTTGCTCTGAAGATGACAATAACAACACTGCTCCAGTATTAGAAAAAGCAAATGTAAAAGTAGTACATGCTTCACCGGATGCTCCTGGTGTAGATCTTTTAGTAGATAACGCAGTAGCCGGTTCAAATTTAAATTTTCCAAATAATACTGGTTATCTTCCTGTCGATGAAGGCAAGAGAAATATAAAAGTTAATGTAACGGGCACATCAACAACAGTAATTGAAGCTGATCTGACCTTAATGGGAATGACAAACTATTCAGTATTTGCAGTTGATCAAGTAGCAAACTTAAGTCCTTTAGTAATAATAGATGACTTAACAACTCCTGCAATGGGAACTGCACATGTAAGATTTATTCATTTATCCCCAGATGCTCCTGCCGTTGATATTACAACTACAGATGGTACAGTAGTATTTGGTAACTATGAATTCAAAGATTATTCAGATTTTACTCCACTTCCTGCTGGAAGTTATAATTTGCAAGTTAGATTAGCTGGTACAGAGACTGTGGTATTAGAATTAAATGGGATTGCAGTTGCTGATGGTAGCATTTATACAGTATTTGCTAAAGGATTTGTCACTGGCAGCGGTGTACAAGCTTTAGGTGCTGAAATAATTATAAATAGATAAATAAATCATATACAAGAAAATAAAATGACAGGCATAATAAATAAAATCGCTTTTACAACATTAGTATCTTTAACAATCTTTTTCTTTGCTTCAACTATTTTAGCTTCTGATCACAAAAAATCAAAAAGTAGTGAGAAAAAAGATATAATTTCTATAGCACTGGAAGCAGGGTCATTTAAAACTTTAGCGACTGCTTTAACAGAAGCTAACTTAGTAGAAACTCTTCAAGGTGATGGTCCTTTTAC
>JBGSKB010000187.1:0-3708 GCA_041741395.1 Melioribacteraceae bacterium | reverse complement strand
GATAAATTGGTTGTTGATAACGATGGTGAACATGCTTTGAAGCAAGGAAGCGGAAATATTTATTTAGTTAAAGGATTACATAAAATTAGAGTTGAATATTTTCAAACCGGTGGAAGCAAAGGTTTGCAAGCAATGTACAGCTCAAAGGAAATTCAATTTCAACCAATACCGGCGGGGGTTTTATTTAAATATATTGAGTAAAATCAAACTAATTTAATGTTTTAAAAAACCACTGAGGTTTTTAGGAAACCTAGGAGGTTTGGGTTTAGAGGTTTTGCACAAAAGAAAAAATAATCATGTAAGGTTATGGAAAAATTATTATGATGAAATCATTTAAGATAAATTTCAAATGAAATTTAAAACTATTTTTATCCTTATCGGAATTATATTATTCACGTCACTTACCGATAAGAAAATTTCTCCACCAAGCGGATTACTTTGCGAATTGTTAAGATTCCCGGAATTAGCCGTTATTACAGATTCAATTCCGGAATTTAGTTGGATTGTTCCAAATAATATTGCTGAACAAAAAGGTTATAGAATTTTAGTCGCTTCATCAGAAAATTTATTGAATGAAAATAAAGCAGATTTTTGGGATTCTGAAAAAATTATTTCTGACAATTCTATAAATATTAGCTATGCAGGAAAACCACTTTTAGAAAATTCTTCTTACTGGTGGAAAGTTAAAATTTGGGATTCGAATAATGATAGCGAATTTAGTGAGACACAAAAATTTAATACTTCTGAGTTTGATAAAAATAGTTCGTCCGGTAAAAGTAATTTTGTAAAACTTCCGAATAATCCTTTGGTTGCAGAAAATAGACAAACATCGATATTTAGTAAAATACCACCTAAATTATTTGTTAAAACATCATTAAATAGTTGGTTTGCAGATTTTGGGAAAGCAGCTTTTGCAACTTTAGAATTAGAAATTAACTCAAATTATGAAAATGATTCTTTAATTATTTTTTTAGGTGAGCGTAAAAACGAAGACAATACAGTTAATAAAATCAAGGGTCTTTCAAATATTGGGTTTGAAAAATATAAAATGGAATTAAATAAAGGGTTACAAAAATATCAATTGGAAATTCCGCCTCATCATTCCAATTCTCCTAATCATCAGAAACTTGCACCATTTTATTCAGAAGTTCTACCATTTCGATATGTGGAAATAATTTCACAAAATAATATTGATATTATTCAAATAAATCAACTTGCACTTTTTTATCCTTTCGATGATTCATCTTCATATTTTGAATGTTCAGATACTAATCTCAATAAAGTTTGGGAATTATGTAAGTACACATTAAAAGCGACTCCATTTCTTGGAATTTATGCAGATGGAAACCGGGAACGAATGCCTTATGAAGCAGATGCATATATTCAACAGCTTGGTCATTATTCGGTTGATAAAGAATTTTCAATTGCAAGATATACATTTGATTTTTTAATTTATAATCCATCATGGCCAACTGAGTGGCAAATGCACTCTATTTTTATGGCTTTGAAAGATTATATGTCCACTGGTGATAAAGAATTTCTACTTCGAAATTATAAACAACTTAAAAATAAAAGTTTAATTGCTCTTGCACGTGAAGATGGATTAATAAGTACAACAACCGGAAAAGTAAACGATGAGTTTTTAGCAAGTATAAACATGTCCGGTAAAAATATTCAAGATATTGTTGATTGGCCGAAAGGAACTCCAATTGGAAACACGCAAGCAAGTAATGCCGGACCAACTCTGGAAGGAGAACGAGACGGCTATGTTTTTACAGATATAAATACTGTTGTAAATTCATTTCACTATTACTCTTTGAAAATAATGGCAAAAATTGCTGAAGTTTTAGAAAAGGAAAAGGATAAAATATTTTTTGAAGATCGCGCTGAAAAAGTAAAAGAAAGTATAAATGAAAAATTATTTGATTATTCTAAGGGAATATATATTGATGGTGAAGGTACAAATCATAGTAGTTTACATTCTAATATGTTTCCGCTTGCATTTGATATTGTACCAGATGAAAATATTATATCCGTGAAAAATTTTATTAAATCAAAAGGAATGGCATGCAGTGTTTATGGTGCTCAATATCTTCTTGAAGCTCTTTTTAATATTGGTGAATCAGAATATGCAATTTCTTTAATGAATTCAAATTCTAAAAGAAGTTGGATGAATATGATAAATGTCGGTTCTACAATGACAACGGAAGCTTGGGATGAATACTATAAACCAAATTTAACATGGAATCACGCATGGGGAAGTGCTCCAGCAAATATTATTCCGCGAAAGTTAGTTGGAATTGAACCTATTGAACCTGGATTTAGTAAATTTAGAATTGTTCCTCAACCGGGGGAATTAACTGATATAGAACTTAAGTTACCGACGATTAGAGGAAGTATTTTATTTAATTTAAGTGTTTATAAAAATGAATGGAAATTAGAATTAACTATACCCGGAATCACAAAATCTGAACTTTTTCTTCCTTCAAAAAATACTGAAGTAAAAATTAATTCAATAAATCAATTGCCAAATGATAAAATATTTTTCGCGGGTGAAACTAAAAATATCTTTATTCTAAAAAGCGGAACTTATTCAATAAATGCTAAGTGATAAAAAAATTATTTATTATCTCTCTGTTTAATAAAACGGTCAATTACATTTATCAACTCTGAATTTTTTGTCTGGAATTTTTCATCCCTAATTTGTGTAAGAAAATATTGAATATATTCTTTCACTTTTTCGGGATTTGTTTTATGTAGATGCCAAGCAACTCTATTTATGGCATCATCAACAGTTTCTTTTAGGTCAGATTGATTTAAATATGATTTGAAAATTTCTAATGATTCAAAATCATCAATATGACCAATTCCATCTAAAGCAATATTTTTTTCATTACTTGTTTGAGATAGATTTAATGATTTTTTGTAAAGTTCAATTTTTTCTGAAGCAGTCAAATTTTTATCTATTTCAATAAAGTTCGTAAACCCTTTTACGGCCGCACTTTTTATATTTTCATTATTTGTATTTTCTGCAACTTTAATTAATCCATTCATTGGTTTTAGCGTTGACCAGTTTGATAATCCTTGAATTGCTGCAATTTTAATTGCTTCTGTTTTATTATCCAATTCATTTTCAAGCAATAAATATGCATTGTCGGAAGAAGTATATCCAAGCAATCTTAAAAACGAAGATTTATTATCAACATTACTATTTGTTTTACATGAATCAATTAAAATATTTGCCGAGTTTATTTTATTCGTCGATTTATTAATTATGCCCGATATTGTTCTTTCAACTTTTCTTTTATCAGAAACTTCATCTTGCTGGATTAAAATGGCTATTAAATCTTGTAAATTATCTTCCGAAGCAATTTCCCCCAAAGTTCTAATCGCTTCGGATTTGATAATTTTATTTTCAGATTTTGTTAAATTAAGAATCATATTTAATGCAGATTTAATATTTCTACTTCCTACTGTTCTTATTAATTCTAATTTTATGTTTTCGTCACTTGAATTTAAATTTTTAATTATTTCATCATCAATATCATTTCCTTTCAATTCGTCAATTGAAGCTTGTGCGTAATCGGATTCATCACCGGATTTACTTGAGGCAATTTGTGCTAAAACTAAAACATCGTTTTTATCACCAATATTTTTTAGAGTCTTAATTGCTGCAATACGAACTAATTCATTATTTGATTTTAACAT
>JBGSKB010000186.1:0-1519 GCA_041741395.1 Melioribacteraceae bacterium | reverse complement strand
GGACATTGGAAATCAATTACTAATTGAATAAAAAAAATACTATGAAATTTGAATTCTCGTTTTTAATAATTTTTATTTTAACTACTGAAATATTTACACAAAATAATTCACTGCTTGAAAAAACTCAAATTTCAACTGTGGGAACTATTGAACAAATTGGGCAATGGAATTCAACCGGACAAACTACTTCTCTATATATATCAAATAATTTAGCATTTATTACAAACAATAATAAATTAGAAATAATAGACATTTCATTACCAAGTTCACCGCAACTAATTAGTGAAAAAACATTGAGCTCGGCGTTCATATGCGAAGATATTGTAGGAAATTCTAATAAAATATTTTTAGCAAATAATAGAACAATTTATGCGTTTGATATTAGTGATCCGAATAATCCTGACTCAGTCGCTTCAATAAAATTAGATGCAATTATTAGTGACTTATTTATTTCAAACAATTTTCTCTACGTAATCGCTTCGTATGATTTTTACATATTAGATATAAGTACTAATAATACGATAAATATTTTAGCAAAATTATCTCTGCCGGAATCCTCCTTAGGACTTACAAGATTTGACGTGAAAGAAAATTTAGCATTTATTGCTTCTTGGGCTGAAGGCATTTTTATCGTTGATATTGAAGATTCCCAAAATCCAAAATTGCAGGGAAGATTTTTGGAAAATTCATATTTTGTTTTTGTTGAAGGATCACAGGCATATGTTGCAGATTTTGAAAATCTCTATATTTTGGATATTACTGATACAATGCTGCCTTCAATTCTTTTGGAAAAAAATGTTAATGGAATTCGGAATGATTTAATTGCGGATGAAAAATTTCTATACGTATCAACAAATGAAGAATTAGTTATTTATGATAAAGAAGATTTGAATTTTATTAAATCTTATTCACTCAATGATGTTGGAGAAAGAATTCAAATTGAAAACGGACTTATATTTATTGCTAATAATGAGGAAGGTCTGAAAATTCTAAAATATAATGATCCAACATCAGCAATAAAAACTGATGAGTTGCCAAAAACTTTTGAACTCGAACAAAATTATCCTAATCCATTTAATTCATCAACAGTAATTAGTTATCAAGTTCCGATTCAAAGCAAAGTAGAATTGGGTATTTATGATATTATTGGAAATAAAATATCAGAGCCAGTAAATGAATACAAATCTGCTGGAACTTATAAAATTGAATTTAATGCTAACAATCTAGCAAGCGGAATTTATTTTTATAGACTAAAAACATCAAACGGATTCACTACTTCAAAAAAACTTATAATAATGAAATAATATTTGTTTTCTTGAGTTAATCTATTTCAAGTTTAATTTTCAGTTTCATTTTTATAATGATTTACTCGTGCATCGTCTTCATCATCCATTGCCGGACCTTTTTCTATTTTTCGCCAATCTATTGTTTTGTTATATCTTTTCATTGAAAGCTCAGCATCAAAAACTCTGTTATCATGTTTTTCCAAAGAATATGGAGTAAAATCTGGTTCATCGGT
>JBGSKB010000185.1:0-4818 GCA_041741395.1 Melioribacteraceae bacterium | reverse complement strand
GGAATTTGCGCAAACACACTAATAGAAATAAAAATGTAAAGTATTAAAAGAATTTTTAGTTTATTCATAATTTAGAAATGTACAATTGCTTCATTTATTGATTGGATTATTAATTGATGTTCAATATAAATATCAGTAAGTATTGACCCAACGTTTTGCAGTAAAACTAATTTTATTTTATTATCTCTATTTTTTTTGTCTTTTTGCATTATATTATAAATTATTTCATTATCAACTTTTGCAAGTTTGATTTTCCCGGAAAATTGAATTAAGAATTTTAAATATTCATTAAAAGATTTTTTATCAATTAAATTCATTTTTTTTGAAAGATATAATGAACAAGTAATTCCAACAATTACAGCTTGTCCATGTTTCAATTTGTGATTTTGCTGAACTTCAAAAGCATGGGCAAAAGTGTGACCTAAATTTAAAATTTTTCTTATTCCGCTTTCTTTTTCATCAGCAGTTACAACGCTGCCTTTGAATTTTACCGAATTAGAAATTACCTTATTAATTGTTTTCGAATCATTTGATAGAATTTCTTCAATATTATTTTTTACAAAATTGAAGAAAGATTTATCAATTAAAAATGCATATTTTACAATTTCACCTAAACCGCAAATTATTTCATCTTCCGGCAAAGTTTTGAAGAAATGTGTGTCAATTAAAACTAATTTTGGCTGATAGAAAGTTCCAATAATGTTTTTAGTATGCTCAAAATTAATTCCCGTTTTTCCACCGACTGAACTATCAACAGAAGCTAAAAGTGTAGTTGGAATTTGAACATATTTAATTCCACGCATATAAGTTGAAGCGGCAAATCCGGCAACATCGCCAATAATTCCTCCGCCAATTGCAACAATTATTGAATCTCGCCCAAAGTTATTTGCAATTAATTTCGAGTGAATTTTTTGAACAGAATCAAAATTTTTTTTCTTTTCAGAAGATTCAATGATTATTTTTTCAACTTTTTTTTCAGATGTAGAAAATGCCGAATCAACTAATTTTGAATAGCATTCATTTACATTTTTATCAATAACTAATAAAAAATCTTGATAAAAATTTTCTCTCTTTAATAAATTCAAAATATCAGCAAAAATATTGTTTCCTAAATAAACGTTATATTCATTCTGCGGAATGTTAATTTCTATTTTCTTCAATTATTACTCTATTAATTATTTTGACAAATCTATCAACTGTTTTACCAATAGGCGAATTATCAACATCAAAAATTAAATCAGCTTGTTGATAATACGGCTCTCTTTCATTTAGCATTTTATTTATTTTATTTAAAAAATCTTCTTTGGAATTTTCTGCAAGAACATATTCTTTAAATAATGGTCTATCAGTTTTTTTCTTAATTCTTGTGTAAATAACTTCTGGTGAAACTCTTAAATAAATTAGGTGTCCGTTTTCTTTAATAAATTTTACATTTTCATCACTAATTAAAGTGCCGCCGCCCAAAGAAATTACAACTTTTCTATGAGATGATAAACTTTTAAGTTTTAGAGTTTCAATTTCTCTAAAATATTTCTCACCGCTTGTTTCAAAAATATCGGTAACGGTTTTTTTTTCATCGACACAAATTTCAATATCAAGATCGAAAAAATTCCAACCGATACAATTTGCCAGAATTCTGCCTAAAGTGCTTTTTCCGCTTGTCATAAATCCGGTTAAATAAATTCTTTCAATCATTATTATAGTAAAATTTTGAAAGCAAATATAGTTAAATGAAATTTAAGAGACGAAGTGTTTATAAAAATTTAGAAATGAAAAGCTGTTCCAATTCGGAATGTAATTCCATCAATATTAATTCTTGAAGTTAAATTTGTTGAGGAAACAGAGTATATTATTCCTTCATAATTTACACTTGAGCTGTTGTATTTATTTGTCACTTTGAAATCGGGATCTCTGAAACGAATTTCGCCGCGGATTGAAATATTATCAAAAACTAAATAATCCATTCCGGCACTAACTTGAATTCCGTAACCGATTTCCGATTCAACTTTCTCAAACTCTATATTACCAAAATTTCTGGTTCTGTTTCCCAAATAAAAACCAAAACCTCCGCCGAAAAAGAATTTGAAACTCTCAGTTGAAAAAGGTAGAAAATAATAAATAGAAAGTTCAACCGGATAAATTTCAAATCCGTCTTCAACAATAAATAATGGCGAAGTTAAATTTCTGCCGCTTTCGCTATTTTGTAAATATTCGGTTGATAATCCGAGAATAATAAAATCACTAAATCTGTATCTTATTTCTAATGAGTAATTTTGAAAATCTCCAATATCGAAATATTGGTTTTGATCAAATATATCTGGTGCATTAGGATTTAAAAATATTTTTGATGAGGTTGTATAATTGTAACCAATTCCTATTGAAAAATCATTTCCATCATATTGAGAAAAAATGACAGAAAAAGGTAAAAGTAATAACAATATTTGCGAAAAGTTCTTCATAATTAGGTGTGATAATATGCAAAAATTTAAAAACTTAAAAGAGAAAAATTGGGTGTTGAAAAAGCGTATTCTTACTTCTGCAAAAAAATAGATTTATTAAATGAAAAGTAATATAAGCAAATATTAATTTAGGATAATAATACAATAATATAGATTTTTATTGGTGAATGAACTAAGTTTACTTAATTTTAGAGAATTGAAAATGCACAATTTATAAATCATTTCTAAAAATTTTGGTGTCATATGTTTAAAAAATTATTACCTAAAGAAGAAAAATATTTTGAAGATTTCAAATCAATGATAAATTTTATTGAAGAAATGGCTGTTCTAACAGAAAAAATATTCCTATTCGATGATCAAAAAGCAAATATTTTAAAAATGAAACCGCTTGAACTAAGATGTGATGAAACTGCGCAAAAAATTACAAAGAGATTAAATAAAACATATGTTACACCATTTGATCGCGAGGATATTTTTGCACTTATAAAAAGACTTGATGACATAAGCGATATGCTTTTAGGCGCTACAGTTAGAGTTGAAACTTTCCATATAGAAAAAAAAATAGATTATGCTGATAAACTTGCTTTGATAATACGCGAACAAGTTAAGGAATTAGGAGTTGCAATTCAGGATTTGAAAGTAAAAAGAATAAATGAATTAAAAGCAGTTAAAGATCTTGAAGTTGAAGCAGACAAAGTTTACCAGCACGCAATTAAGGAATTATTTGAAAATGAAAAAGATGCAATTGAATTGATAAAGAAAAAAGAAATTATTGATCTTCTTGAAAGAACCTGCGATAAATGCCAATCTACAGCTAATGTTATTTTAGCAATTTTTATAAAGAACACATAAAGTAAAGTTATGGATATTGTTGTACTGATTATTGTTCTCGCACTTGTCTTTGATTTTTATAACGGAATGAATGATGCTGCAAATTCAATAGCCACCGTTGTTTCAACAAGAGTATTAACGCCACTACAAGCAGTTGCATGGGCAGCTTTTTTTAATTTTGTTGCCGCATTTGCATTTGGAGTAAGTGTTGCAACAACAATTGGTAAAGGTTTAGTTGATGTTAATGTTGTAGACAATTTTGTAATTTTTTCTGGTATTGTTGGTGCAATTATATTAACAGCATCTGCAACGCATTTGGGATTACCAATAAGTGTTTCTCATGCTATCATTGGAGGCTATGGTGGTGCAGCCATAACAAAAGCAGGAATTGGAGCTATAATTGTTGCGGGATATACAAAAATTATAATTTTTATTTTTCTTGCTCCTTTCATAGGATTACTTGGTGCATACATTTTTTCTATTTTAACATTGTGGATTGTTAGAAATCAATCACCCAGTAAAGTTGATAAATACTTTAGAAAACTTCAGTTAGTTTCAGCAGCAGTTTACAGTCTTAGTCACGGTTCCAATGATGCGCAGAAAACAATAGGAATTATCACTATTGTACTTTTTACAAATAATATTCTTGGAGAAACATTTTATGTCCCATTCTGGGTAATTATAATTAGTCATTCTGTTATTGCAATGGGAACATTGTTTGGAGGTTGGAAAGTAATTAAAACGCTTGGAATGCGGGTTACTAAACTTACACCATTTGGTGGTTTTAGTGCCGAATCTTCCGCTGGTTTAACTATAATAGGAGCAACTTTAGCAGGAATACCAGTTAGCACAACTCATACAATTACAGGAGCAATTATTGGTGTCGGATCTTTAAAAGGATTTTCTGCAGTGCGTTGGGGTGTTGCAAAAAATATTCTATGGGCTTGGATTTTAACAATTCCGCTATCAGCATTTTTTGCAATGATTACTTATATGATTGCTACAGCAATTTTTAATTAATTTTTGTAAACCAATTCTGAACTTAACATCTACTTAATAATTCTGTTGCAATCAATTCTTCAAAATAATTGAAAAATATTAGCTATTTCCGAATAAAAGAATTCTATAATTGACCTTCAGAATTTGAAAATGAAATAATTCTATTAATTCGAAACTGCTTATTGGCAGAAAAAAAGCATCCATAGATGCCTTTTTAAATAAATCATTTCAATTTTTATCTATAGAATAAATATCGGTTATCTTCAATATCAGCATCTTTTTTTAGGCTTTCAATCCATTCAGAAAAAACCATACTTTTCTTTTGAGCTAAAAGATTTTCTCTTATAGAATTTTTCTGAATCGAAAATATTGTTGTGTCAATTGGAGTTCTTTGAGTTACTTTTATTAAATAATATCCTCTTGCACCTTTAACCGGATTTGTAATTTCATTTATTTTTGCATCTAATGAGGCTTGTGTAAATGCTAAATCACGACCAACGCCTGGAACATTACCGTTTGGTGCAAAGTT
>JBGSKB010000184.1:0-3161 GCA_041741395.1 Melioribacteraceae bacterium | reverse complement strand
ACATCAAAATTCTGCTTTTTTATTAATTCTATTGAAATACTATTCCATAAAAACTTTTTATAAAAAAAATGTCTAATTATGTTACATTTAAAATATCTAACATTTGAAATATTAGGAATTTTACCTTCCGGAACGCCATTTTCTTTTCCTGTAAAAAAACCTTGCCCATAAGCAACTGTTAATTCTATATTCCTATGAGAACCAAGTAATTCCCATGCTGGAACATGATAAAAAGGTAAAGAATGTTCAATTATAAGTACATTAATATTTGAAGTCATTTATTTGCCAGTCTATTTGATTTTTCCCTATTAAATATTTCCATTATACTTGAAGTACGATTTTTAATAGAGTGATTTCTTGCCATTTCTAATGATTTTTTTCCCATTATTTCCCTTTTTGAAGGATTTTCTAATAATAACTGAATACTTTCTGTTATTTCTAATATATTTAAAGGATCAATAAAAATAGCGTTTTCAGAAGTAACCTGTTCACGAATAGCTTGAATATTAGACACAATTAATGGTAATCCACATGCCATAGCTTCAATAATTGCATTTGAGGAACCTTCCGCAATTGTCGGAAACACAAAAATATCTGAACAACTTAAAATTTCTGGTACTAAACTATAGTCAACTTTTTTATTAAATAATACTTTTATGCCGGTTGGTATTTGTTTTCCTTCGCCTATAAAAATACCAAACGTATTTTCAAGATTTTCAATACTTTCAAGTACTCTTTGTGGACCTTTTCTATCAACAAAATGACCTAAAAAAGATACAATAAATATATCAAGTGGAAAATTGTATTTCTTTCTTAATTCAACTTTATTATATTTCCTAAAAAAAATATCTGGGACTGCATTCTGTAGCACTTTTGTTTTACTTTCACTGACTTTATATTCATTTATTATTTTATTTTTAATACTTTCAGAAACACAAATATAAAAATCGATTTCAAAACAATACTTCCGAATTAAATTTAAAGAATGTCCTTTTTCAAGTAGACTAAATGAAGATTCACCCAAACCCACAATTAGAGGAACATCAATTTTTTTTGATAATTTAATTGAATTAAAACCAACATTTAAAAAATGTACATAAATTACATCAGGGTTAAACCCTAGTTTTTTATAACCGCTTAAAACCGAATTTGAAAAAAAATAGGAAGTTATTTTATTAAAAAAACGAGAAAAATATTTTGTTTTTGCAAAAAAAGAAATATAATAAGGTCTAATAATATTATTTGCATATTCTGGTTTTTCTCTGACTTTATAATAAATCGGTCTTGGTGCAATAATTCTTACGCTATTATCATTTATTAAACCATCATAAGTTTTTTGCAAAAATACATATTTGTTTGGGTTTTTTAAATCTGGGAAGTTATGTGAAATTATTAAAATTTTCAATTTAATTTTTTATCAAAATTTTTGGATTATTGAGTATCATACCTAAATATATAAAAATTAAAGCAACCGTTGTAAAATTCCCAATTAGTCTTCCTGGCATCATAAAATAAACAAATAAAACAAACAATGCTTTGACAGTCGATTTATTAATAACAATATTAAATTGGCCAAACTTATTTGAAATAAATTTATGTAACGATCTAATGTAGCTCAACAACAATAATAGGCCAACAAAACCACTACCATAAAATATATTTAAATAGTCGCTATGGATAGAACGTGGATATCGGAAGTATAATTTACCAAAATCAGTAGTATTCATTAAATCATAACCAAATAAATAATTAGAATATGAGAATGTTCTATTAACATGGTCAATTAAATAAAAAAATTCTAAAAACCTACCTTCCTCCTGATAAGAATTTGTCTCTAGGATTCTCTGTCTGGCATTAATTTGTGCAACAAAAACATCTTCAAAAAAATAACTTATTGAAAAGATTGTAATTATAAATAAGGCAACTGCAACAAAAATATATTTTCGTTTTTTTTCATTATATAATAAAATAAAAAATGCTATAAACAGACCTAAAATAGCTGTCCGTCTAAGATTTATAATTAGAACAATTGTATTTATTACTATAAAAATAGAAATAAAAATTTTGTTGAAATTAGTGGTTTTTAAAATATAATAAGCGAGTACAATATTTATTACAACAGAATAGATCCCAGAAGTTACAAGAAATCCTGCAGAAAATTTATCGCTATATGATCCTCCAAAATTAAATATATTCGCTGACAAAATATATATTGGATATATTAATAATAATACTCCTACGAATTTAACTAATATTTTTTGATTATTTTTATTAGCTGATATTTTCATGCTTATCGGTAATAAAAGCAGTGCAGAAAGAAAAGGCAGCATATCAATTAATGAATTTAATGGATCACTGGAGAATGGAATTACTAAAAAAATATAAAAGATAAAATAATATAATACTTGGAAATTTTTAATACTTATACTTTGAAACGCCAGACTAAAAATAATCACAAAATTAAAAATATGCCTTATAGTCCCAAAATAATTACCTTGTAATACAAATCCACTTGAAAAATCTACAAATATATTTATCAAAATTAAGGCAGGTAATAAATAATTTATATTAATTGCTATTATAAAAAAAAATAATATAATTAAACCTATTAATATTAATGCAAAAGCCATATTGATTTTTTTATTAAATAATAAAATAACGTTAATCTTGATAATTATTTTATTGTGATGTATTTAAATTTATAATAATAATTAATTATTTAATCCTTTTCACCTTTTCTAAGAAATTGAAAAGTTCATTTTTCATAAGTAATAAATTTTCATAAACTTCATTTGGAATATTAGCAATAGGTAGAGAATTAAAATTATTTTTAAATGAAGCGTGTTTATGTTCATCAAAATTATACATAGGATTACAATGATTTGAATAATTTATTTGATTATAGTACCGGATTGTTTTTATGTGATTTGGTAAAGAATAGACAGGGACTCCTAAATTTGTTGCAACTATTCCAACATGTAATTTTGATGTAATAATTAACTTATAACTTGCAATTTGTTCTAAAAATTTTTCAATTCCAGGATAAGGCAATACATTTATTTTCCTCGATCCAAAACTCTTATTAAAATAAACTTCATTTATTAAATTTCCTTTTACTGGAATGTCTCTTATAATTTCAAGTCCCTCATATTCATACAAAA
>JBGSKB010000183.1:0-3400 GCA_041741395.1 Melioribacteraceae bacterium | reverse complement strand
GCAAGATTTATATGATGCTTCATTTAATGCTGAGAAAATAATTGAAAGTGGTTTAGAAAAGATTGATATTGTAATAAATACAGTTTATTTAAAACTAAACAGATTTTCAAATCACGAATGCTCAAAATTTAAAAATATTTTAACAAATTATGCCGCTGATTTATCCAACGGCGGAATTCATAAAAGTGTTTATGAATATTTTTTAGAATTGGATCCGACATTAACCTCTGAGGATTTCTACGCAAAATATCAACATGCTCTTTATTATTTGATGCGGGAATTGAAAAAAAATATTTCAGAAAAGTTAAAATTACTGTCATGCTGAACTTGTTTCAGCATCTAAAAAGTAATTTTTTAGAAGTTTCATAAAATAATTTCAAAAAATAAGTTTTTTCTTCTACTTATTGATTAAGAACAAACAGAAAGAAGTTACAAATGAATGTTAATACAAAAATTACAGAGGAAGATATTTTTAAATATGTGTTCTACCTTGAAAGTTTAGATGCAGAAAAAAAATCTTTTATAAATGATAATTATTCAAAATATGTCCAAGAAATTGAGTTTTGCAGAGAAATGAAATCCGAGGAAGAAATTGAACTTCCACAAATTATAATTGATAAACTTTTAAGTAGAATTTGTGAAAACTCAAAAATAATTACTCTTTATCCTCAGATTGAAAAAAAAAACGAACAAAAGATGTTTTTAGCAGCTGCATCCAATACCGAGGAATATCAAATATCATCATTAACCTTAATTGATAAAAATTCGGATTATTTGATTAAAATTCTAAATTATAATCAACATTCGGAAATATTTGTATTTTCAAATGATTTTTCACCAATCAATAAATTTAATCTTACTATACTACCACAAAGTTTAAAATTATCTAATGAAGATAGTGCAAAATTAATAACTACTGAAAAATTAGCAAATATTGAAAAAATTGAATTGCATTATAAAGTTTGAAAACTTAAAACATTAAAAACAAAGAAATAAAAAACCTCCGAGGTTTTTAAAGAATCTCCTTTGTAGAAACCTCGTAGGTTTCTTCGGTTAGTTATTTACAAAACCTCAATAGTTTGCTTTATACAAAAAATCTAACTAAAAATTTCAAAAAACCCACTTTTTATTTCTACTAATAATTAAATGAAATTTTGAAAATCATTTAATTCTAAAACCAAATCATTTAGGTGATATATGAAAAAATATTTATTTCTTTTTTGGATACTTTTTCTCAGCTACAACATGTTTGGGCAAACCGGTATTGGTATGATAACTCAAGAAGAATCACATTTTTACTTAAAAAAAGGAGAATTAAAAGAAACATCAAGATTTCAAGTCCTTGCACATTCTGATGGAAATAATGATGGAATAGTTCAATATCTTGGTAGTTTTGATGATGTAACAGACTTAAATAAACATTGGTGTTCACTTTCATCAAATAAATTAGTTGAACTTAATAAATTTCCACCTCAAGGTAGTATCAGTATTGACACAGTCATTACAAATGTAACTAATTTAAGAGTAGGTCATTCTTATAATTACAGTTTTGCTGCAAGTTCAGAAACAAGTGGTGGAGGGTCTATTGGTGTCGGAGTTACTATAAAATCTGGTTTAAAAACTGTAACTATCATCCCATATGTAATTCCAGTGCATGATTTGAATGTTGAAAGTGGAAGTTTTTCAAAAATTCTAATAAATTGGAGTAAACCGGAACCGCTGTTTTGGAATTTAAATAATTATGCAATTTTTAGAAGAGATGATGATAGTGTTAGAATTAACGAATTAAATATTTGTGAAAAAGTTAAAGATATGATTCCTTTTTCTCAAAATTCAACAAGTATAAACGATGGCAAAAGAGGGATAAACTCTTTTTATGCTGTAGTTGGATATGATAGTCTTGGTGAAGCTATTGCAATCTCAGAAAGTTTTCAGCCAAGTTATCCCAAAGACAGTTTTAGTCTTATTTCCCCAACTGATGGAGAAGTTTTATCAACATTTAATCCAACTTTTGATTGGGAAGATCTCCCAGGCTCAAGCAGCTACGATCTTTGGATATCTGAAGATTCTACATTTGCAAATAAAATAGAAATAACCGATATTACTTTGAGTCAATTTAGTTATCAAAATGATCTTGATGATCATAAGACATATTTTTGGAAAGTTTTTTCGCAAGATGGTTCTCCTAGTAATGAGACTGGTTGGTATTTTAATATAAATGTAAACAATAATTCGCCAAGTGGGTTCTCTTTATTTTATCCAATTAATGAGGTAGTAGTTAACTCATTAACTCCATCATTCAAATGGGAAAAATCAATAGACAGTGGTGATAATGTGGAATATATATTACAAATTTCTATTGATAATTTATTTAATAATATTTTACTGGAGAAAACCACACATACTACATATTACAATCTTACTGATAGTTTAAGTGACAATATTGTGTATTTTTGGAGAGTAAAAGCAACTGATACTTTTGGGCAAGAAACATTTTCTAATATTTCTTCCTCTTTCACAATAAATTATGATGATTATCCAGCGGAATTTGAACTACTTTACCCTACTTGGAATATTGGAGGTTTACCAACAGAAACTAATTTATACCCAGAATTTAAATGGAGAAGTACAAGTGATGGTGATGTAATAGGAAATATTCATTATAAATTGTGGTACGATACAAGTTCAAATTTTTCGAACAAAATTGAAATCAATAATATTCTTGACACAACATTTACTCCAACTATTCCATTGATTGAAGATAAATATTACTATTGGAAAGTTTTTGCAAATGATGATAGTGGGAATATAACAGCTAGTTTAGGATTGCCAAATGCTTTTGTAACAAATTTACTAAATTCAACTCCACAAGTTTCTATTTTGGTATTTCCTACTGATGATATCCAAATTCTTCCCAAAGATACCACTTTTATTTGGTCGAAATCTAAGGATATTGACCTTTACGATATTGTCTTATATGATATTGAAATTGCATCTGATTTAAATTTTAATAATCAGGTATTTCAACAAAATAATATTCGTGATACAGTGTTTACTGTCCCATTTTTAGAACCAGGTCAATATTTTTGGAGAATAAAATCGAAATCAGTAAAAAATGATTTGACTAATGGGGGATTTTCATATAGTCTAATTTCAAGCTTTAATGTTGAAACCAGGGAAATGGCTATTTTATATCCAATAGCTTCACGATTATTTTGCTCACAATCGACACAGTTTATTGTTTGGGAAACCAATTTTAATTGCACACAAATGAGTATTGATTATTCAATTGATAATGGAGTTAATTGGTTACAGATAACGGACAGTGTAGGTTCTTGTTCAAATTTTTATAGTTGGCAAGTTCCTATTACATCACCATCACTTGTACTTCTCCATTTAA
>JBGSKB010000182.1:0-5523 GCA_041741395.1 Melioribacteraceae bacterium | reverse complement strand
ATTTGCTATGATGAAGTCAATGCACAATAATTCCGTTTCAATTGAAAACATAAATTCAAGATATACATTAATAAATCTAATAGGACTTTATAAAGCCAAGAATTATGGTTTTAATACAAATTTAGATTTAGATAAAATTCTTAAACATCATATTGAGAAAGCAGAAACCATTACCGGAGTCGGCGAATTAGGATTATTACTTTGGGCAATCGGTTTAATTTCACCGGCAAGTTCAACTCAACTATTAACAAAAATTAATTTCAATGAAGCATTGTTAAATTTCAAGGATTCTAAACTTGGTTATACTATGGAACTTTCTTGGTTTTTAACGGGATTACTTTTTGCTTCAACTTTCAATGAAAAATTTAAAAGTTCAATTGATAATCTTCCAAATAAAGTTTACAAAAGAATAAGAAAAAACTATGGCGGTCATGGGATTTTTCAGCATGAAGATAAAAATAATTTAGAAGGAAAAATAAGAGCAAATATTGGAACAATTGCTGATCAAATTTATCCAATTTATGCTTTATCGCTTTATTCTCAGCAAATGCAGAACGAGGAAGCATTATTAATTGCAAAAGAATGTGCGCTAAAAATTTGCGAGCATCAAGGAAAAAATGGCGAATGGAAATGGCAGTATGATTCGGAAACCGGTAAAATTATTAGCCACTTCCCTATTCATTCGGTGCATCAGCTTGCGCTAGCACCAATGGCATTATTTTCAATCCAAATGGCTTCTGAAACTGATTTCTCAAAAAATATTTTCAATAGTTTAAATTGGCTTGCTGAAAATCAAAAATTATATAATCAAATAATTGATAAAAAAAATAATGCAATTTGGAATAAAGTTACGCCGATAATTAATAATAAATTAAGTTCAATTTTAAATTATTTTAGAATCAATTCTTTTAGTAAATTCAGAAAACTAAAAGTAGATTATGTAAGCAGTTCTTATGATTTTGGCTGGATATTATATACATTTGCCGGAAGAATTAGTCTTGATCAAAAAATTGAAAATGGAAACAGAGTTCACAATACTTTACAAGTTTTTGAATTAAAACAGCAAAACACTTAAAAAGTTAAATTTATTTTTTGATAAATAATTATGAAAATTAAATCATTCAGTAAAAATACTCTTTATTATGCAATTGGAATTATTGCAATAAGGTTTACAACCTTTTTGTTAATTCCTTTGTACACTGAATATTTATCAAAAGAAGATTACGGATTGTTGGCAACTTTACTTTTTACTACAGAAATTATAATTACAATTAATGATGTTGGAATGCGTTCAGCATTTATGAGATTTTTTTCCGAGTTCCAAAGTAAAAATAAACTCAGTGAATTAATTGGAAGTTCTGTTTTAATAAATATTTTAGTTGGAATTTTGTTAGTCGGAATTGCATTGCTTATTCCGGAATCATATTTATCAGCATTGTTTCAAGTTGAAGTTTTAGAAAATGTAATTTTACTTACAATATTAGTCGGAATTTTTAGAACATTAAGTTTAAATATTTTATCGTATTTCCGCGCAAAGAATCAAGGAAATTCTTATATGCTGATTAGCATAATTACTTCCCTAGTTTTAATTTTTACTACTTGGACTGCATTAAAGTTTTTTAGCTGGGGAATTATTGGTGTTCTTTATTCTCAAATATTTTCATTTGGATTATCATGGATATTTGTTCTTATTTGGATTTCATTAAAAGACGGAATTAAGATTAATTCCAAAACATCAGCAATGATTTTCAAATTTGGTTATCCTTTAATTTTGGCAACTTCCGGAACTATGTTAGTGAACACAACCGGAAATTATTTTTTAGGCGCATTTAGAAATTTAGAAGAAGTTGCAGTTCTTGCAGTAGCATATAAAGTTGCAACAATTGGAATTATGGTTTTAATTGCACCATTTCAATTGGCTTATGAACCTTATGTATTTAACAATAAAAATAATCCGGATTTGAAAAAAATTATTTCAAAAATAATTACTTACATTTCTTTTGCATATTTGGCTGTAAGTATTTTGATATTATTTGTTTTTAAATATTTGATGAATCTTATTGGAAACGGCGGTTATACTGAATCATATATTTTAGTTTTCTTTTTACTTCCGGCATTAGGTTTTACAGCAATAAATTATATTGGACAATCGCAAATTCATTTAAATAATAAAACCAAAACAACCGGATTTATTTCGTTTATTGTAACAGTTATAAGCATTTTAATTTCATATTTTGCTACAAAGGTGTACGGAGTTTACGGAACTATTTTGGGAATAAATATTTATTTAATTCTTTCAGGAATTGCTTTATTCTATTATGGCAATAAGGAATTTCCAGTTTCTGTCGAGTATAAAAGAATAGTAATTATTTTTGTTTTGGGTTTAATTTTATTTACGTTTTTTTACATATTGGCACAATATTCAAATTTAATTTTTTACTCAGTTTCAACGATTGTAATTTTTACTTCGCTAATCGGTTTGTACTATAGTAATTTTTTCTTTACTGAAGAAAAACAACAAATAAATAATGGGATTTTAAAACTTTTAAGATTTGTAAAATTGAGATAAAAATTGGGCAATGATTTATACATATTATTTGTAATAGGAATTTCAGCAATTATAGGAATTGGGCTGGTTTTATTATGGTTTAAAAAATTTGAAACAGCCGTTTTCTTTTTTGCACTTTCGCCATTAATTTCAGCAATTTTCTTTGATAATTTACCGCAAGAAGATGTTGTAATGGATGAAGTGACTATCGGCATTGGTGGAACTTTACGCGCCGCTACACTTGTTTTATTGGGCATTGTTGGATTAGTAAAATTTCTCCTTAATATTCCAAAAAATAAATTAAAAATTCCAATTCATTTTGTATTACTTGTAATATTTATTTTAATTTCATTCGGTTCTTCATTTTATTCGTTAGATCAAAAATTTACGTTAATTAGAGCCGGCTTACTTTTTGCAGTTTTTTGTTTTCTTTTAGGTTTTCACGTTTGGCTTCAAGAAAGTGATAATTTAAAGAAAGCCCTAAATTCATTATTTATTTTAGTTACAATTATCATTTTATCAACACTTATTGGGTTAGTTATAATCCCATCCAGAGTTTGGTGGTATAAATTACCAAGATTAGTCGGTTTATGGGAACACCCAAATACTTACGGTTCTTTTAGTATGTTGTCTTATCCAATTTTAATTTGGAAATTTTATTCAATTAAATCCAATAAAAAATATTTAATTCTCTTAATCATTTTAGTTAATTTAGGATTACATATTTTAACTGGTTCAAGAACAACATTATTGGCATCTTCAATCGGTGTATTGATTTGGTTATTACTTGAAAAAAATTGGGTGAAGTTATTTTCTGTTGGAATAGTTTTGGGAATGTTCATAATTTCTCTTTTATATTTAGCACCATCAAGCTTCAAACGAAATGAAACTTCGGAGATAACTGATTTGAGTTCAAGAGAAGATATTTGGAATAGCGCGGAAATTTTTATAAAAGAAAAACCATTACTTGGATACGGTTTTGGAGTTGAAGGTAAAATTTTTCAAGATGAATTAAAAGTTGATCTTGAAGGAAGTTTTATTGAAAGAAACGTAAGACAATCATTACATAACGGTTATTTATCAATTTTAGTTGGCGGAGGAATTCTGGGTTTGGTATTGTGGATTGTAATTTTAGTATTCCCAGCAATTTTTACAGTTACAACTTCATTTTCTCCGGAAAAAGCATATGCGTTTTATACTTTTGTAACAATATTTATTACAAATTTTGTTGAATCGGCGTTAACCGGTTATAGTTTACCAAGCGATATATTTTTCTGGCTTGCTTGGACAATACTTGGTTCAATATGGATTAAAAGTTTAAAATAATTTTAAGAAAAAAAATTGATGAAAAAATATATATTAGTTACAGCTGCAAAAAATGAGCAGGATTATATCGGCGAAACAATAAAATCAGTTATTTCACAAACATTAAAACCAATGTTATGGTGCATTGTAAGTGATGGTTCAACAGATAAAACCGATGAAATCATTAAAGAATTTGCAAAAACAAATAGTTTTATTAAATATATTAGAAATGATAATACTGATGATAGAAACTTTGCTTCAAAAGTTTACGCTATTTCTATCGCACTGAATTTTATTAAAGAAAATAAATTTGAATATCATTTTTTAGGAAACTTAGACGCTGACACAATTTTTGAATCAGATTATTATGAAAAAATAATTCATGAATTTGAAAAAGATGAGAATTTAGGTTTAGCCGGTGGAATCTTTTTTGAAAATTATAAAGGAAAAAAAATAAAAGTCGTTTTAGCAAGCAATAGTGTTAGAGGGGCAGTTCAGTTTTTTAGGAAAGATTGTTTTGAAGAAATTGGCGGATTTGTTCCTTTAAAAAATGGAGGAGAAGATATTATAACTGAAGTTACTGCGCGAATGAAAGGATGGAAAGTTAGATCATTTGAACATTTGAAAGTACAAAATTTAAGACTTTCCGGAACTGGTCGTTGGGGAATTGCAGAAACAAAATTCAGAGAAGGAATGTTAGCCCATTCAATTGGATATCATCCATTATTTCAAATACTAAAATCTTTTTATAGATTAAAAGAAAGACCTTATATCATCAGTGGAATACTTCATTTATTTGGCTATCTCTGGGCACTAATGGGAAATAATACAGTTAAAGTAAGTGATGAATTTAAAACATATTTAAGAAAAGAACAACTTCAAAGATTAAAAGAAACTTTCATTCCATAAATCTATTCAATTCCCACATATATTTTTTTAAAATATTCTGATGTGAAAATTAATTAAATGGAACTGCGACCGAACTCATTATAGGTAAGTGATTTCTATGATAAATTACCACATAGTAATTTCCGGCAGCAACATCAATCGTAAATTGAGTTCCATCTGAATTTATAATTGTACCGTCATTTTTTAATAGTCCAGCTTTTCTTGCATGAACATAATAATTTGAAGTTGAATCAGATCTTAATTCAACTAAAACCCAATCAATAATATCAGTGACTGAGGTTGTAATAGTTTCAGAACCGGTATAAAGCCAAGGTGAAATAGTATATGGTTGTGTATTTGGTAAAGTTAAACTTGCATTCATTGTTCCGCTTAAAAATGCACCTTCTAAATTTACTTTTAGATTTGTGGTAATTGTAGGTATTTTTTTGGCCAAATACATACCGCATACTTTAATAGTATCATTTGAAAAATAATTTGTTGTGAATACTTCAATATCTAACATTACACAAGAATCTGGAATATCTAGTATAGTGTTGCCATTTGTTGAATTGCTCAAATTATATTTTGTCCAATTAGATGAGTTAGTACGAAATTTAAATTCTATTGAATTCCCAAAAGGCGTATCCATAGCTTTTAAATATGTAAATACAACTCTAATATAATCTGTTGAAAAGCCGCCCTTTGTCCAAATCTCAAAATCATTTTCACCTTTTTCAATTCCACCTAAATTTTCTATAAGAAAAATTCTTGAATTCCAACTT
>JBGSKB010000181.1:0-5087 GCA_041741395.1 Melioribacteraceae bacterium | reverse complement strand
ACATAATTTTTCCAAAGTAAAATTTTATTTTAAAATAATATTTTGTTTTACATCAATTAGTTTTTCTAGCTTTAATGTGTTGATAAATAAAATTAAACATGATTATTGCTCCAAAAATAATTCCCACAAGAATTAAAACATGATTGTCTATTTCAGGGAAAAAACTGTTTCCAATCTGACCGAAATTAAAACCTGAAATGCTTGCCGCGTAAGAAAAAGGAATTGAATTATATTTCTTTTTAGTAATCATTTTTATTCAGTTATTGTAAAATTAATTTTTCAACGTCACCATAATTATCATAGGAAGAAACTATTACTTTTTCTCCAACTTTTAATCCCTCTAAAACTTCAAATTCTTGAGGATTTTGTCTTCCCAATTTTATATTTCTTTTTACAGCAAAACTTCCCGAAGCATCAACTACAAAAATCCATTGACCACCTGTAGTTTGATAAAATCCTCCACGATCAACTAACAAAGCATTTGATAAACCACCTAGCTGCAATTTTACATGTACAGTCTGACCTCTTCTAATTCCTTTGGGCTGCTCATTTACAAACATCATATCAACATAAAATCTGCCGTTAGTTACTTGTGGATATACAGTTTTAATAACCAGAGTATAAACCTTTCCGTTAAATTCATATTCACCGGTTTGTCCTTCTGAAATTCTGGAAATGTAATGTTCATCAATTTCCGTTCGTACTTTGAACGAATCGATATTATCAATTTGTCCAATTCTATAACCTTGTCCAATAGACTGTCCAATCTCGGCATTTAGTGAAGTAAGTTGTCCTTTAATTGGTGCACGCACTGTTAAATTTGCAAGCTGGCTTTGCACCAGAGCAAGATAGTTCTTAGACATTTCAATATCCGAATCGCCCTGTTGAACAAGTTGTATATAAGTAAGTGAATCTTTTTTCAAAACTTCTTTCAACAAGTCCATACTCTTAATCAGCGTTTGATATTTTTCACTGCTTTCGTCATAATCATTTTTGGAAATCAAACCTTTTTCAAAAAGTACTTTATTGTTTTTATAATTTCTTTCTTGAATTAGCAGGTTTAAATTTAGGTCAAGTAATTGATTACGTCGGTTCAGCATATTTTGTTCAAAGTTAAGTCTTGTTTGCCTAGATACACTTTGAGCTTGCAAAAAACTTGATTGTGTGCTCATTACCTGGAGTGAAAGATTAGGATTATCCAATTTTATTATTGGATCGCCTATTTTCAACATAGCTCCTTCTTCAACAAATTTTTGTGTTACTCTACCACCATCAGATAAATCAAGATAAAAAGTCTGTATTGGTTCAACAGTACCGGTTACAGGAATATATTCCTGGAAAGGGGCTTGTCTAACTTCACTAATTGTAATTCTCTCTTTTTCAACGTTCAGTTTAGAACTTTGATCGGCAAGAACAAAAATATATAGTATAAAGAACACGAATAATGCAATTGCAGAATACAGTACAATTTTTTTTGGTGTCCATTTTTTTTTCTCAATTTTTCTATCCATTTTCTCATCTTTTAATTTTTACTTATAATTCAATTACCGTACCGAGATTTTTATTGAGAATTTGCTTTAATACGGACGATTTGATATTAAAATCGTTCATATTCGTACAGTCATGTACGCTTGCGTACATATTAATAAACCACGTTTCACAAATAAATAATTACGTCATGTTTAATACTAAAGAAGTTTCTCTTCTTTCATGACAAAATAGAAAATTTCAGAGGTTACTTAATTTAATTCAGTTTTAAATAATATAGACTTCGGAGAATAAAAAGCACATGTCATTCTAAGGAGCGAAGTGAAATGAGAATCTTTCAAATTGATCTATAAAGACAGATTTCTCCCTTCGATCGAAATGACAATAAGACTAAGAACTAATTTTTCAGAAATTTCTCTGATTTAATACAAATGATTTTTTTGATAGGTAATTGATTATACCGAGATATTAAACAGGAGAAAAATATTTTCATTATTTTGTATTCTGGTTTTAGGGTATAATTTTTGATTTACTCTATATTTCAATCTGAGGTTAATTATGTCCAAAGTATTAATTGTAGATGACAACGAAGATGTTCTTCTTGCAGCAAAGTTGTTATTAAGACCTTATTCATCAATCGTTATTACAGAAAAAGATCCTAATCAAATTCCCAAATTAATAACTTCAGATAGTTTTGATGTAATTTTTCTTGATATGAATTTCTCAAAGGACATGACTAGCGGACAAGAAGGTTTGCAATGGTTAAAAGAAATTCTGAAAATAGATCCTCTTGCCGTTGTAATTTTAATTACAGCTTATGGCGATATTGAGACTGCTGTTCGTGCAGTAAAAGAAGGCGCAACTGATTTTGTTTTAAAACCTTGGCAGAATGAAAAATTGATAGCAACATTTAACTCTGCTCTCAAACTTAGAGAATCTCGTATTGAGTTGGATAGGATTAAGACAAAACAAAAATTTATAAATAAAGAATCCGATCAAAATCTTCAGGAAATTATTGGAATTTCTGAACCTATGAAAAATGTTTTTGCTACTATTTCAAAAGTGGCACAAACAGATGCGAATGTTTTGATACTTGGAGAGAACGGAACTGGTAAAGAATTAGTTGCGAGAGCTCTGCATAAAAATTCAAAGCGAGCAGATGAAGTATTTATCAATGTAGATATGGGCTCTTTAACAAACACACTTTTCGAAAGTGAATTATTCGGATACGTAAAAGGTGCATTCACAGATGCAAAGGAAGATCGCCCGGGAAGATTTGAACTTGCCTCCAGTGGAACTTTATTTCTAGATGAAATTGGAAATATTCCACTTGAACTTCAATCTAAATTATTGTCAGTTATTCAAAATAAAGAAATAACAAGAGTCGGTTCTAGCAAACACCAAAAAATTGATATTCGTTTAATATGTGCGACAAATATCCCTATTTACGAACAAGTTTCATCAAAAAAATTTAGACAGGATTTACTTTACAGAATAAATACTGTTGAAATTCATCTTCCACCTCTTCGCGATAGAAAGGGAGATGTTCCACTTCTTGTTGAACATTTTTTATCAATCTATAGAAAAAAATACAACAAAACTAGTTTGGAAATTGATGATAACACAATGAAGAAATTTGGAAATTATCCTTGGCCCGGGAATGTTCGTGAACTTCAGCATGTGATTGAAAGAAGTGTAATATTGTGTGACAGCAGCATTTTAAAACCATCCGATATTTTATTCAGTACACCCAATCATAATATTGATAGCGAATCAATGGAAAATTTTAATCTCGAAGAAATTGAAAAATTGGTAATTCGTAAAGCCCTTCTAAAGTTTGAAGGTAATATTTCAAAAGCTGCAATGGAGTTAGGACTTACGCGCACATCACTTTATAGAAGAATGGAAAAACACGGACTTTAATTTGAAAAGTTTTAGGTACAAAATAATCATACGCACATTTTTTATTTTACTAACAATATTTCTCCTCAACTATTTCTATTTTCAAAATCAATTTCTATTAATGATTGCATTGTTTCTAATTCTTTCTTATGAAGTTTATCAACTTATCAAGTTTATTGATATAACTAACCATGAAATAGTAAAATTTCTACAAGGAATTAATTTTTCAGATTTCTCTCAAACAACAAGCATATCAAAATTTGGAAAATCATTTAGTGAATTATCCGATGAAATGAATAAGGTGATGAATAAGTTCAAGCAGACTCGGACAGAAAAAGAAGAAAGTATAAAGTATTTGCAGACTGTTGTTGAGCACGTTGGCATAGGTTTGATTACCTTTAATAATAAAGGTGATGTGCAATTATTTAACAAAACTGCTAAAAAGATTTTAAAGACTATTCCAATTAAAAACATTTCTGCTCTCGAAAAATTTTCTCCCGGATTTGATAAGTTTTTATACAATTTAAATCCGGGAGAAAAAAACACTTTTAAATTTGTAGATAAAGGTGAGAAAATTCAGTTGCTGGCATATGGTACAGAATTTATTATGAAAAGCCAGAATCTTAAGCTTGTAGCTTTTTATAATATTCAGCCTGAATTGGAAGAGAATGAAATTGAAGCTTGGCAAAAATTAATTAGAGTTCTAACTCATGAAATAATGAATTCCATTACACCAATATCTTCACTTGCATCAACTGTAAACCATATTTTAAAAAAATCTGATGATCATTTTTTAGTTAATAATGAATCAGTTGAAGATATAACTCAAGCTATAAGTACTATCCAAAAAAGAAGTGAGGGATTAATAAATTTTGTAAATAAGTACAGAGATATTTCAAAAATTCCAAAACCAAATTTTCAAAAAATTATTGTGTCTGAATTATTCTATAGAATCAGACTGCTTGCAGATAATTCTTTATCAGGATTGAAAATTAATTTTGTAATTTCGGTTGAGCCTAAATATCTTGAAATAGTAGCTGATCCCGATCTGCTTGAACAAGTAATTCTTAATTTGGTAAAAAACTCAATTCATTCATTATCTTCAACACAAAATCCGGAAATTAAACTTATTGCGTTTATTAATGATCGCGGAAGAACAACTTTTAATATAATTGATAACGGAAAAGGAATTTCTGACGATATAATTGAAAAAATATTTATACCTTTTTTTAGTACAAAAACTGATGGTTCTGGAATTGGATTAAGTATTTCACAAAGTATAATTAGGGCTCACGGCGGAAGTATCTGGGCTAATTCAATACCAGATAAAGAAACTGTTTTTACGATTACAATTTAATTTTTGTTAATTAATTTTAATTATTTCTTTCTCTGAGAAACAAATTTTGTTGAGGTGAATTAAAAATTTTATATTCCTTTTGAATATTTCTAAATTTCAATTACTTGTCTTGACGTTTTGCCAGAAATTATTTTCCTTTGTAAGAGTTTTAATTCTTTCTAACGAATAATTAATTAATTTTTCATCTAGCTCAACACTTTCATCAACAAATTTTTTATAATATAAAACAGCCACATTTTTATCAGAATAATATCTTTCATAAATATTTGCTAAATAAAAATTCACAATCTTTTTATCCAGATTATAATTTAAAGACTCTTTGTAGCTTTTTATAGCGTTA
>JBGSKB010000180.1:0-2922 GCA_041741395.1 Melioribacteraceae bacterium | reverse complement strand
GTGTGGTTTGAAATCGCAAAAAAGGTTGTAAAATCTGGCCTTAAAAAAAGTGCAACGAAATATACCGTGGTGTCCGTTAGATATTGTCGGCGACCTGGTTGCTCGGTAGGTCCGACAAGACCTAGAACTTGTGGAAGACATAAATAAAAAATTTAATAATAAAGTTCTTTTTTGGTTAGCAAAAGAGGAAGAAAAAATTTAAGATAATTATTTTATGAAATATTTTTTGAAAAATTTCAATTGTCATTTTGAGCAAAATTTTATGGATAGAACTCAGCAAATATTTGCGAATTCTAAATTATTTCATTCTTAAATGACACAATTAATTATTTCATAAATAAAATGATTGAATAAAATAGTTATCTACATTTTATAAAATTTTCTTTCCAATTTTGCATAATTGAACAAATGTTTTAGCAGAGTTTATATGCAAAAAGAAATAATAATTAATTCGTCCACTACTCAAAATAGAGTTGCAATAACTGAAGAAGGAACTCTAATTGATTTCTTTGTGGATAATGCTGAAAAAGGAAGAATGGTTGGCAATATTTATTTAGGTAAAGTTGCCAGAGTTTTACCCGGAATAAGAGCTGCATTTATTGATATTGGTTTGAAGCACGATGCATTTCTTCATTTCTCAGATATTGGCGATCAATTTCGTGAATTCCAAAATGTTTTAGATGAAGATGATGAAACTGAAATTGGAATTGGAATTGACGATGAAGATCAACCGGAAATTAATAAACCCGTAGAAGTAGAAAAAAAACCACCACAAATTCCCAAACTTCATAAAGGTCAAGATATAATTGTCCAAATTATAAAAGAACCAGTTGCAAATAAAGGAGTTAGAATTACATCTTCAATTTCAATTCCGGGAAGATTTTGCGTGCTTTTACCTTTTGATAATAAAATTGGAATCTCGAAAAAAATTTCCGATTTCAAAGAGCGTAAAAGATTAAAAACTTTATCAAAAAGTATTTTACCGGAAAATTGTGGATTAATAATTAGAACTGCTGCCAAAGAACAAGACGAAAATTCCCTTGAAAGCGATTTAAAATATTTAGTAAATAGCTGGAATAGTATTCAAGCAAAAGTTAAGGATACTGATCCACCAACTTTATTATATAATGATTTATCAACAACCACAAGCGTAATAAGAGATTTATTCACACCGGATGTTTCAAAAGTTTTTATTGATTCAAAAAGTTTATTTAGAGAAATTAGAGATTATGTTCAATTGGTTCAGCCGGAATTAGTTCCTAAAATTGAATTTTATAAATCACGTATGCCGATTTTTGAAACCTTCAAAATTGAAGAACAAATTAAGACTTTAATGGGAAGAAAAGTTCCACTTCCAAACGGCGGACATATTGTTATTGAACATACAGAAGCTATGACCGTCATTGATGTAAACAGCGGAAGATATGCCGCAAAGAAAGAACAAGAATTAAATTCTCTAAAAACTGATTTAGAAGCTTCGCGGGAAATTGTTCGTCAATTAAGATTAAGAGATATTGGCGGATTAATTGTAATTGATTTTATTGATTTGGAAGAAGATAAAAATAGAAAAAAAATCTATGACGAATTAAAAAAAGAGTTTAAAAAAGATAGAGCTAAAATTGCTTTGCTACCTATGACTGATTTTGGCATTGTTCAAATTACAAGACAAAGAGTTCGTCAAAATATTATTCAATCAATTAATGAGGTTTGTCCATATTGCAATGGTTCCGGTTTGATGACAAAAAGATCAAGCGTAATTCATGATATCGAAGAATGGTTCAAAAGATATAGATCGCAAGGAAAAATTAGAAGTTTCATTTTAAGTGTTCATCCATCTTTAAGTAATGATTTAAAGATTGGATTTTTTTCAACTTTAAATAAACTTCAACTAAAATATTTTTCTAGAATAAGATTAGAAGATAATGAACATTTGAATCCACAAGATTTTGAAGTTAAATCTAAAAAAACTGGCGAAAAAATTGCGTAAATAAAAATTCTTTCACAAACGAGAGGAATGAATATGAAATTTTTTATTGATACAGCAAATATTGATGAAATTAAAGAAGCGGCTTCAATGGGATTATTAGATGGAGTTACAACAAATCCATCTTTGGTTGCAAAGGAAGGAAGAGATTTTAGAGAATTATTAAATGAAATTGTTCAAATTGTTGATGGACCAATTAGTGCAGAAGTAGTATCAATTGACTATAATGGGATGATGAAAGAAGCTGAAGAATTGGCTGCAATTCATCCAAATATTGTGGTTAAAATTCCATTAATTCTAGAAGGAATTAAAGCTGTAAAAACTCTTACTTCAAAAAATATTAAAACAAATGTTACATTGTGTTTTTCTGCATCACAAGCAATTTTAGCTTCAAAAGCAGGCGCAACTTATGTTAGTCCTTTTGTTGGAAGATTAGATGATATAAGTCATTCCGGAATGCAGTTAATTGATCAAATACTTACAATTTATAGAAATTATAATTATCAAACACAAGTTCTTGTTGCAAGCATTCGTCATCCGCTACATTTGGTTGAGGCTGCAGAACTTGGCGCACACGTTGCCACAATTCCATTTAGCGTTATTAAAAAATTATTCAATCATCCGCTTACAGACAGCGGATTGGAAACCTTCTTGAAAGATTGGAAAAAATTAAACGGATAAAAAATGAAACAGACAAAATTTATTGATGTTCACAAAAAGTATGGTGCAAAATTAGTTGAGTTCGCTGGTTACGAAATGCCAATTCAATATTTATCAATTATTGCAGAACATAAAGCTGTAAGAAATTCAATTGGAGTTTTTGATGTTTCTCATATGGGAGAAATATTTATCAAAGGAAATAATGCTTTAGATTTTGTTCAGCATATCACGGTAAATAATGCTGCAGTTTTAACAGATGGAAAAGTTCAATACTCGGC
>JBGSKB010000179.1:0-6862 GCA_041741395.1 Melioribacteraceae bacterium | reverse complement strand
TAAAGATGTAATTTTAGAAAAAAGAAAAGAAATTATTGTGCAGTTACAAAATTTAAAAGAACAAATGATGGATGAAACAACCGGTCAATATGTAAATGAAAATTCTCCATATTCGTTGCATATGGCTGAACAAGGAACTGATGCACAAGAAAGAGAAAAATTATATTTATGGGCACAAAGAGAAACAAAATTTTTAGGATATTTAGAAGATGCTCTTCAAAGAATAGATAATGGAACTTACGGAATTTGTATTGATAGTCTTGAATTACCGGAAGGTCCGCATTTGATACCTAAGAAAAGATTATTAGCTGTTCCGCATACTCAGCATTGTGTTGATTGTAAAAATAAAAAATAATTAAACATTATTTAGAGTGAATATTTGAGAGTAATTTTTATTTCAATAATTGTTGTTTTAGTTGACCAAATAACTAAAATATTTGTTAAAGGTATTTCAATGCCGGCTTTAGGTATAAATCTTCAAGGAATGAAATATGGAGAAAGCATAAATGTAATTGGCGATATTTTCAAATTTACATTTGTCGAAAACCCCGGAATGGCTTTTGGTATTGAAGTTAACGGTTATGCAAAACTTTTACTTTCAATATTTTCATTAATTGCAAGTATTGGAATTGTTGTTTATTTATACAAAGTTAGAAATGAAAAATTTTTCTATCGATTTTCATTAGCTTTAATTTTAGGCGGAGCTGTTGGAAATTTAATAGATAGATTTTTTTACGGCGTCATTTACGGATATGCACCTTTACTTTATGGAAGAGTTGTAGATTTTCTTCATATTGATACATTTGGGTTTACCATTTTTGGAAAAACCTACGATAGTTTTCCTATATTTAATATTGCAGATTCTGCAGTTACAATTGGAGTTGCAATAATTCTAATTTTTCATAAAAGTATTGAAACAAAAAAAAATAAAGAAAATACTGAAATAGAAATTGATTCCGAAAAACTTGAAACTCAAATAGAGTATGGCAATAGTAACAGAGAAGATAATAAATTTAGTAATAACTGAAGGACAGAGAAAACAAAGAATAGATACGTATTTAGCAAATTGCTTAGAAAATACAACTCGCTCAAGAATTCAAAAACTTATTAAAAATAATTTAATTTCCGTTAATGATAAAACGGTGAAATCAAATTATATAATTGTTCCAAAAGATAATATTAAAATTACAATTCCAGTTTCCCCAAGACCAGACAAAATTGAACCGGAAGATATTCCGCTTAAAATTATTTATGAAGATGATTATCTTATAATTATTGATAAACCCGCGGGAATGGTTGTTCATCCATCTTATGGAAATTACACTTCAACAATGGTTCATGCCTTGCTTCATCACACAAAAAATTTAAGTTCTTTTAATGGTAATTATAGAGCTGGAATTGTTCATAGAATAGATAAAGATACAACGGGATTATTAGTTATAGCAAAAAGTGAGGAAGTTCATTCACATCTTGCAAAACAATTTGCAGCAAAAACTACAGAACGAGAATATTGGGCTGTGTGCTGGGGAAAGTTTAAAGATTCAACCGGAGAAATTATTGCAAATATTGCAAGAAGTAAAAGTGATAGAAAATTATTTTCAGTCTCTGATTCTGAAGGAAAATCTGCGCATACAATTTATACAGTTTTAGAAGAATTTGATTTTTTAAGTTTGATAAAATTAAAATTAATGACCGGAAGAACTCACCAAATACGAGTTCATTTGGCTCACATAAAACATAATATTTTTGGAGACAATACTTACGGCGGAAGAAGAATTAATTATGGTTTTGAACTTCCTAAAATTAGAGCTCGTGTAAATAATTTACTTCAGATTATTGATAGACAAGCACTCCACGCAAAAACTTTGGGATTTATTCATCCAATTACAAATGAAAAAATGTCTTTCTCTTCTGAGCTGCCGGAAGATTTTAATAATCTACTAATTGAATTAAGAAGTCAACAGCAATAATTATAATTCCGGAATTATTTTAATTGTTCCATCTTTTGGTAAACTGATTCTATAATTTTTTTTCTGTTTATTTGTTAAAAAATTATCTCTCAGCCAAGGATTATATAATTTCAAAATTTTATAATTTATTCCTTTCTGTTTTGCAAAATCCGCCCAATTTGAAACTGAACTATCAACATTAACTTCGTAAGTTTCAAAAGGTTTGTACAATTCTTCTTCTTTAATATCAAATCCATATTCTTTGGGATTATTCATCATTATTTTTGTAGCAATTACTCTAAAAATATATCTAGATGTTTCTTCATTTAAAACTAAATTATAGTAATTATTTGTTTTTTGTCGAAAAATTTGATCATCAATTCCACTCTTTCCCATATTGTATGAAGCCGCAGCCATTGTCCAATTTCCAAATTTACTATATGCCGATTGCAAATATTTACAAGCTGCTTCGGTTGATTTTTCTACGTTATATCTTTCATCAATTTCATCATTTATTTCCAAACCTAATTCTTGTCCTGAAGATTTTAAAAATTGCCAGAACCCAACTGCATTCGATGGCGAAACTAAATTCAACAATGTACTTTCTGTAACACATAAAAATTTAAAATCATCTGGAATATTATATTTTGCTAAAATTGGTTCAATAACGGGAAACCAACGATTTGCTCTTTTAATTGTGAGAATCATCATTGAATGCCAATACGTATTAACGATAAATTCTCTATCTAATCTTTCATAAACTTCAAAATTATAAAGAGGAACTCTTTCGTCGCAAAATTCTAATTCTTCGGGAATGTTTGGTGAAATAATTTTGTATTCATTTTGAAATGTAGAATTTGTTGAAAAATTTTCAATTTTTCCTTTTGCAATAAAATTTTGAAATAATAAAACCGGAATTGCAGCAACAAGAATTATTAATAATGTAGTTTTCAAAATTTTAGATTTTATATTTGTTATTTCTTTCATGGCTCTTTTTTTTAATTGAATTGCAATGTTAGTTTATCGTTTTTCAAAAAGCAATTTTTAATTAAGAAATTCGAAGTTTTATTTATTATCGATTCGCAAATCTGTTATTTAAAACAAATGCTAAAATTATTATTAATGATCCAAATGAAAATTGTAACAAATTTGTTTTTTCGCCAATTAGAATAAATGCAAATAAAACTCCAAGAGGAATTTTTAAATTATTCATTATTGCTAAAATTCCGGTTTCGACTTTTGTAACGCCAATATTCCAAAGGAAAAATCCAATTCCGGATGCGATAATTCCCAAATACAGTAAAGATATAATTTGATTTAAATTAATTTGCATCGAAACAAAATTTGTTGAACTTAAAGAAAAAATTCCGGTTATTAAAACAGCTCCAAAATATAAAATTGCAAATGTTTGAAGAGGTTTTAAATTTAAATTCTTCTCAATTATTTTTTTATAATAAACTTGTCCTAACGCAAAACAAATATTTGAAACTTGAATAAGCAAAACACCTTTCCAAAATCCAAATGTAAAATTTTCTTTGAATACAATTATAAACGAACCAAGAATTGTTAATAAAGCAGTTATCCAATGGATAAAGTAAAATTTCTTTTCCCAAATTTCAGAAATCAGTACAATGAAAAACGGTGTAAACAAAGTTAAAATTGCAACTTCGTAAGCTTGTAGAAATTGAAATGAATAAATATAAGTTAAATACATTATTCCATATTGGATTATGCCTACTACCATTAGTTGAAATGCAGTTTTGAAATTAATATTTTTTATTCGTAAAAATGGAAGAAAAATTAAAAATGAAAGCAGCAATCTTATAAATGCTACAAAATTTGAATCAAGCGAACTTAAATTTCCCTTAATCAAACTGAATGATAGTGCCCAAATTACGGAAACAAGAATCAAATAAATCATGAACAAATATAAAGAAAATAGTCTGTCATTCCGTCGTGCTTAAAGACGGAATCTAATAAAATGTAACATGGATTAACGATTAAAACATTTGTGAATGATAATGTGAATAAAATTGGAAATGTTAAATTATGGTTTGGCTCCGCTCATCATGAAAATGGACTTTTTAACCTTATTTTAATTGTTTATAACATTTAAAGAAAATGAAATTTATTATATTTGTTCTTCAATTTTGGAGTTCTAATGTTAATTTATAATACGCTAACGAAAAAGAAAGAAGAATTTATTC
This sequence comes from Melioribacteraceae bacterium, assembly GCA_041741395.1. Classification (GTDB taxonomy): domain Bacteria; phylum Bacteroidota; class Ignavibacteria; order Ignavibacteriales; family Melioribacteraceae. Next base: position 2,706 of record JBGSKB010000179.1, on the reverse strand, counting down.
CGTTAAATCCACCCAAAGTTACAATTTATGTTTGCGGACCAACAATTTATGATTTTTTCCATATCGGAAATGCGAGAACTTTCGTCTCTGCGGATATTATTAGACGATATTTGGAATATAAAAAGTATGATGTAAAATTCGTGATGAACCTTACGGATATTGATGATAAACTGATTAAAAAATCCAATGAAGAAAATTTACCGGTTCAAAAAATTGCTGAAAAATATGCTGAAGCATTTTTTGAGGATATTTCTAAATTGGGAATAAAGAAAGCTGATATTTATCCAAAAGCAACTGAGCACATGCCGGAAATAATTGATTTAATTCAAAAACTTGTAGATAAAAATTTTGCTTACAATGTTGATGGAAATGTTTTTTATGATGTAAATAAATTTACCGAGTACGGAAAATTAAGTGGAAAAAATCTTGAAGATTTGGAAGCCGGAGCAAGAATTGAAATTAATGAAGAAAAGAAAAATCCGTTAGATTTTTCTTTGTGGAAAAAAGTAAAACCGAATGAACCTTATTGGGAAAGTCCTTGGGGAAATGGAAGACCCGGTTGGCACATTGAATGTTCTGCAATGAGTATGAAACATTTAGGACAAACAATTGATATTCACATTGGTGGAAATGATTTGGTTTTTCCGCATCATGAAAATGAAATTGCACAAAGTGAAGCTGCTTGCGGAAATGAATTTGTAAAATATTGGATTCACTGTGGGTTCTTAAATATCAACCAAGAAAAAATGTCTAAATCTCTTGGTAACTTTTTTACGGCGAGAGAAATTCTTAAAAAATATAATCCAAACGCGATTAGATTATTTTTTAGTCAAACGCATTTTTCCGGTCCGCTTAGTTTTTCGGAAGATTTAATTGAAGGCGCGGAAAAAGGTTTAGAGAAAATTCTAAATCTTGCTCAAAAAATTGAAAACACTAAACCATCGATTGAAATTGATCTAAATCCTTTTGAAATTGATAGATATTTATTTGCTTTTGAAAGTGCAATGGATGATAATTTTAATACATCGCAAGCACTTGCGGCTGTTTATGATTTTGTTAGAGATTTCAATAAATTTTTAACCAAGAATGAAAAAATTTCTAAAGAAGTTTTAGAAAACGCAAAAGATTTTCTTAGAAAAACATTGACAAATGTTTTAGGAATTGAAATATTTTCGGAAAATACAAATAGAAATTCCAAAGAAAATGAATTGATAAATCTTTTTATTGAATTTAGAACCAAAGCAAAACTTGATAAAAATTATAAACTTTCCGATGAAATTAGAGATAAGTTAAAAGAATTAGGAATAATTTTGGAAGACAGCAAAGAAGGAACAACTTATAAAATTTCTTCAAAATAATTTCTGTGAAAAATATTATAGTAATTTTTACAATCGTAATTTTTGTAACTATTTTTTCTTTTCTAATTTGGCATTATTTTTTTAGCATTTACGAAGTTAAATTTTTGCCAAATTTTAAAAATTCAATTCTAAAAACAAACTCAGAATATTTTATAGAATTTTATGGAATAAATCCATTTGGACAAAAACTAAATTTCAGAAAAATTGAAATTGAGTATGAATTTTTAGAAGGAAAAGAATTAATTTCGGATGAAAACATAATTCAAAATAAATTATTTTTTTCTACAAATGAAAAAGAAGGGAAAATTGTAATTAAATTGAATTCAAAATTTTCTCTTAATCCAACTATTTTAACTTATTTTATAAAAAAATAATATTGTTTATTAGTAGATTGTGTATATTAAAATGTACAACCAGTTTAAAAATTAGTACAAAATATTTGAAAATTGATTCAAAAATGCAGAAAAACCAACTTTATTTTGGCTTGAATATTGAGCTATTAAATATGATTTAATTTCGAGAGGAAAGAAATGAAAACATACATTTATTTAGCAATTTTTGCTTTTACTTTATCATTAACCGGCTGCTATACAGAAATTGGTTATGATTATGAAAGAGAAGCTTACTGGGATAAAGTAGAAAAGAAAGAACCAATTAATTATGACGATGCTGATACATCAGAATATGTTGATGAGGAATATGCAGATTCTTCTGAATATTATGCCGATGAAAATTATGATGATGAAGGGAATTACGAAAACGAAGGATATTATGATGATGGAAATTATTCGAGACCATACAGATTTTACGATTATTATTATCCCGGAATAAGCTACAGATTTTATACAAGATATTATGACCCTTGGTGGGATAGCTGGTCATGGAGATATAATTTATATAACCCATTTTATTATTCTTACTATCCTTTTTACAATGATTATTATTATGGCTGGTATGCTGGAGGATATTATAATTATTACAATTATCCTATTACTCATTATTTCAGTAAAACAAAACACAGAACAAATTATGATTCCAGATTAAGAGATAACAATGGCGGAAGAAATTACGTTACCGATAGAGCAACAAGAAATTCTGGAACCACAAGCAGATCTTCAAGTTTATCAAAAAGCAGAGAAAATATTTCAATTAACAAGGAAAGATCAACAAGAAGTACGTCTGATATAAATATTTCGCGAGACAGAGCTTCAAAAACTTATGATAAAAAATCTGATTCTAGAACTATTACAAAATCTGGAAGAAATAATGATGAACAATCTGTAAACAATAGAACTTCATCAAGAAAAACAATTGATAAAAAATCCGGTGATTTTATACAAAAAGGTTC
>JBGSKB010000178.1:0-9587 GCA_041741395.1 Melioribacteraceae bacterium | reverse complement strand
TAGTTTGAAAGATGTCCATAAATAGTTTCGTATCCAAAACCATGAAAAATTTTTATTACTTTTCCATAACCGCCAAGCTCACCAATAAAAGTAACTTTACCATCACCTGGGGCAAAAACTTTTTCACCTACATTTGCCAGAAAATCCAAACCATGATGCATTCTTTTCTCCATCAATATTGGGTGATAACGCATTCCAAATCTATCTCCAATCGCACATTTTACCGGACTTATTGCCGGAATATTTTTGAATAAATCTTGATTTTCGGTCAACTTATTTTTTATTTCAGAAAAATTCTCTTTTTCAAATTTAATTCCCGTTTCAATATCATTTACAAAATCATAAATTGAATTAAACTTACTCTTCTGCTTATCTAACGAGAAGGAAATTATATTATCAAATTCTGATCCGCCAATTCCAAAGTTCTTGTAATCATTTTTAATTGTTGGAAGATTTACAGCTAATCTTAATGTATTTTTTTCTTTATCTAGTGAATCAAGTTTGTTATAAAGAATTTTATATTTCTTTTGAAGTGTTAATATTTCGTTTTCAAGAATATTGTTATTGGCAAGATTTTTAAGATTTGATAGATCAATTGAATTATTTAACAAAATTTGACTGCTCACAAAAAATGTTAGAATAACTGTAAAAGTTATAACAAGCAATAAACTAATTATCACTTTGGGAAAAATATTTTCTACCAGTACCAGTTTTTGATTTTCTGATGAGTAATAGTAAAATTTCTTTATCTTCATATTTTTTTTATTTGTGAAGAATTAATCAATTAGCAAATATCTAATTGTTTAAGCGGTAATTGTCTTTTTTCGATTTCGTTTACTAAATTGTTGTAAACTTCAGAATCTTCTAACCATTTTTGCGGACTGCAATTCCGTAAGTAGTAAATTTTGTTTTTAATATTTTGAAAAAGTGAAATATCATAAATTATTGCGCGTTTTTCTTTTTTATCTAATTTTCTCAAATTTTCTTTATATCTATAGTTATATGTTTCCCTCAAGAAAAAATATGAACACACCAACTGAGTATTATTAAATTTTGAAAGATCTTTTGAGGTTTTATCTAACTCTACCAAATACATTTTTCATCTCTTTTTTTTCGAAACATTTATAAATATTACATTATTTGTGCCAGTAATCACAAGCTTAATAAAAATGAAGTTGAAACTTGTGTTTTTGAACAGATTTTCAGCTTTTTAATCTGTTTAAAGATAAAATAAGGATGCAAAAAAAGTTTACCAAAATTTAGTTCAATTTATAAGTTATTATTTTATAAGAAGTTACAAACTCGCTAATAAAAACTTAAAAGCAATTTTTATTGCTGTAATTCAATAAGTACGCAATTAGAAAAATCTCTAAAGAAAACTTGTGACACTGATCATTTCGAAATTTTATTTTTTTATTAGATTAGATTTTAGAAATATGTTTCATAAATAAACTAAGTGTGTTCTAAGAAGTAACAATTTTTTGAGACAATAAAAAAGTGTAATTATGATAAATAAAGATCTAAATCCGAAACCAATAGAAGTAAAATCAGATATTGTAAAAAGTAATGATTCAACAATTTCTTTCGATAAAAAGATATTTTCTTCCCTTAAAAGTGGAATTTTAGCCTTTAGTATAGTTTTAACTTTTACATCATTTTTTAAAATATTAGCAATTTCCTCAAAATCAATCGTAAATTTTGAAATATCTTCAAATGATCTGATTTTTTCTTTTTGGGCATTTATAATTATTTCTTTCATTGAATTAGCTCACCATTTTAAATCATAGAAATCATCTGAAATATTCAAAATTTCATTCTTGTAATCTTTTAGTTTACAGACGGTAATATCCTCAAATCATTCTGGGTTCTCACTTTCGTGGGAATAACAAATTGTTAAAAAAGTAATTTTCCAAAAGTCTTAAGCAAATTTTCTAACTTCTAAAAATTTGTTTTTTCTTCATCTAAGCTAAAAAAAATTTATCTTTACACCATTAATTCTAATTCAAATCAAAAAAAATCTCTATATGAATGAACCAAAAGTTACTTTAGAACTTGCCAAAGAACATGGCTTAACACAAGAAGAATTTGAAAAAATCTGCGAAAAACTTGGAAGAACTCCAAATTATACAGAATTGGGAATTTTTAGTGTAATGTGGAGTGAACATTGCAGTTATAAAAATTCAATTGCTTTGCTAAAAACTTTACCAAGAAGCGGGAAAAAATTGTTAGTCGGCGCTGGTGAAGAAAATGCCGGACTTGTAGATATTGGAGATGGACAAGCAATTGCATTTAAGATTGAAAGTCATAATCATCCTTCTGCTGTTGAACCATATCAAGGTGCTGCAACCGGAGTTGGAGGAATTTTACGAGATATTTTTACAATGGGTGCACGACCAATTGCAGCTTTAAATTCTCTAAGATTTGGAAAACTTACAAATCCCAGAACAAAATTTTTGTTTGAAGGAGTTGTGAAAGGAATAGCAGATTACGGAAACTGTTTCGGCGTTCCGACTGTTGGCGGAGAAGTTTATTTTGATGAAGTTTATCAAGGAAATCCTTTGGTAAATGCAATGGCGGTTGGAATTGTTGATTCTCATAAAACAGTTTCGGCAATTGCAAAAGGTGAAAATAATCCCGTTATGATTGTTGGCTCTGCAACCGGAAGAGACGGAATTCACGGTGCAACTTTTGCATCTGAAGAAATTAGCGAAAAATCTGAAGCTAAAAGACCTTCGGTTCAAGTCGGTGATCCATTTACAGAAAAATTACTTTTGGAAGCAACGTTAGAAATTATAAAAAATGATTTGGTTATTGGAATTCAAGATATGGGTGCTGCGGGAATTTCTTGCTCAACTTCAGAAATGAGCGAAAAAGGAAAATCCGGAATGTTAATAGATTTAAATAAGGTTCCGTTACGTGAAAAAACAATGACAGCATACGAAATTATGCTTTCGGAAAGTCAAGAAAGAATGCTTGTGGTCGCAAAAAAAGGTTGCGAAGATGAAGTAAAAAAAATATTCGATAAATGGGATTTAAATTGTGAAATTATTGGTCACGTTACCAATGAAGAAAAATTAAATGTTTCCTATCATGGTGAACAAAAAGCAAATGTTCCTCCTTTTGAATTAGCTTTGGGTGGCGGAGTTCCGGTTTATTATAGAGAAACCAAAAAACCTAAATATATTGATGACGTTCAAAATTATGATTTAACTACTTTATCAACTCCGGAAAATTTACAAGAAACTTTTATTAAAGTTTTTTCATCACCAAATATTGCATCAAAAAAATGGGTTTATCAACAATATGATTATATGGTTAGAACAAATACGGTAGTTGGTCCCGGTTGTGATTCTGCAGTTATAAGAATTAAAGACACAAAAAAAGCAATTGCAATGCAAACGGATTGCAATGGAAAATATGTTTATTTAAATCCTAAAAACGGAGCAAAAATTGCGGTTTCGGAATCCGCAAGAAATATTGTTTGTTCCGGTGGAAATCCTTTAGCAATTACAAATTGTCTAAATTTTGGAAATCCATACGACCCCGAAATTTATTGGACTTTCAAAGAATCAATTGATGGAATGGGTGAAGCTTGCAGATTTTTTGATACTCCTGTAACTGGTGGAAATGTAAGTTTTTATAATGAAAGTCCAGAAACTACTGTTTATCCAACTCCCGTAATTGGAATGATTGGATTGATAAACGATGTTGATAAAATTATGACTTCATACTTTAAAAATGTCGGTGATATAATTTATGTTCTTGGAGAAGATTTTGAAGAAATTGGCGGAAGCGAATTTTTAAGTGTTGTTCACGGGATTGTAAAAGGAAATTGCCCAAATATAAATTTGGAAATAGAAAAAAATCTTCATAAAACTGTTTTGGAATTGATTGATAAAAAATTAATAAATTCCGCACATGATGTTTCTGACGGCGGAATAATTTCTGCTTTAGCCGAATGCTGCATTATAAATAATCCAAAATTAATTGGTGCAGATGCAAAAATTACAATAAAAAATCGAGAAGATTTTACACTTTTTTCAGAATCTCAAAGCAGAATTATTGTTTCCGTAAATCCAAATTTTGAAAATCAATTTTTAGAAATTGTAAAAAAATCAAATTTACATTTTGATAGTTTAGGAATTACAACGGAACGAGATTTTAGTGTAAATTCAAATATTAATATTTCTTTAGAAAAACTTGTTGATTTATATTTTGAATCAATCCCAAGATTGATGAATGAGTAAATTCAAATTTTTTAGATTAATTGGAAATTATTTTTCTTTTAATCGATACAGAAAAGTTTTAGGATTTTTTAATCATTACATAATTGGTTTACTAAAGCGGCTTGATGAACATCATATCTTTCTTGCTGGTGGTGGAATTGCGTTTTCTTTAATTTTATCAACAATTCCGATATTACTTTTACTTTTTGCAATTCTTGGAAAAATTATTGACCCCCTAACAATTGAAGAAAATATTTCTAAAATAATAATTACAATGATTCCATATCCGGAATATGCAGAATTTATAAAAATCGCAATACTAAAAAGAGTTCCGGAAGTTTATCAATACAGTTCAACTGCCTTTATTTTGGGATTAGTCGGTTTGTTTTTCACTTCAACGTGGATTTTCAGCAGTATGAGAACCATCTTAAATAGTATTTTTGGTTATGATAAAACTAAAGGAATTATTTTTGGATTATTAAGAGATTTTGGCATGGTGCTGCTTGTAATTGTTATGATTCTTGTTTCAACTTTTGTTTTGCCATCTATTAATATATTTATTACCGCAACTGAAAATCTTGATATTCTCGTAAATTTTAAGGTTGATAAATTAATTCACACAATATTTTCTTTTACATCAATTATTGTTGTTTTACTGCTGTTTTTATTGTTTTACACAATAATTCCGTACTCAAAACTAAATAAAAAAGCTGTTTTTATTGGCGCACTTTGGGCAACAATTCTTTGGGAAATTGCAAGATTTGCTTTTGGTTATTACGTTGAAAATTTTCTTCAATCCAATCAATTTTATCAAGCATTTTTGCTTGTAATTGTTTTATTGTTCTGGCTTTTTTATGCTTCTATTTTGTTTTTAATAGGAGCAGAAATTGCGCAGTTATATATAGAAAGAATGAATTTGGGGGAAAAACACACTCTCTAACTTATGCTTTTTCTGCTTCACTAATGGAATTAAATACTTTAAAAACTTTATCTAAACCAGTAGCTGAAAAGATTGGTAAGCGATTTTGGTTATTGTAGACTAAATAAAACTTTTTACCCATTGCTTTAGTTCTTTTTACACCGGCAACTAAAACTCCAAAAAAAGAAGAATCAACAAATTCACACTCATTTAAATCAACAATTATACTTTTATTATCTTCTGCAATTGTTTTATCTAAAAAGGATTTAAAACTTGATGCTTCTCTTAAAGTTGCTCTCTCAAATAAAATTTTAATAATAGTAAATTCTTGAGAAGACTTTGAATCCTTTTCAAAAAAATTGGAGAATTCTTGTTTATTTCCTAACAATGAGCTGCCCTCAATTATAAATCTGTTTTTTAATCTATTTTGAAATTGATCAAGTGATTTATTTTCTTGTTTCTCTTGGAGATTTAACATTATTGTTACCTCAAATTTAGTTAATTTTTTCTAAATTCTTTTAATTTTTGAATAACTAAAATTCTATCTTCTTGATTTTCAATTGAATCAGTAATTACGTGAACCTTACTTTCTCCGGTTTGATTTCCGGTTTCATCAATCTTTAATTCTAGAATACTGGATTCATTTTTAATAAAAAACTTTCCAGAATTGCCTTTAACTGTAAAACTCATTTTTACCTCAATTTTTCATGCAATAAGCAGCAATTGAGTTCATAAATCAGTGATTTACAACAAATTAAAGCATAATCCAATTCAGTTAATTTGAAGTAAACTTTAGGAAATAATCGGCATATTTTTGCTAAAGTTGAATAGATTAATGTGATCTAAGGCACAAATAACAAATTTTACTTCTATTACTTTGAAACAATTAAATAAAAAAACATAAAAAAACGATTAATTCAATTGTGTATTAATTAAATTTTTACTAAATTTTTTATCGAGGTTTGAATGTCAAAATATATACAAAATCCAATAAGTCATCCCGAGTGGAATCCTTCAATGGGAGATTTCTTCAGTAAAAGAGTTTTTGAAGAAGATAAGCTACATGAAAAAAAACAAAGTAGAAAAAAACTATTTATTAGTAGTTTGCTATTTGTTCACATTTTAATGCTTTCTTTGGTAATAGTTTATTTTTCTTAAAATTCTTATTCACAATAAATAAAGATTTTAAACTTTTCATGTAGTAAAAACTTTATTTGTATCTAAATTTATACTATTTTTAAAAATATTACGGTATAAATAGGAGGTACAATGAAGATTGCTGTTTGCGTTAGTCATGTTCCAGACACAGCTACAAAAATTAAAATTGGCAATGATGCCAAATCGATTGATCCAACCGATGTAACTTACATACTAAATCCTTACGACGAATTTGCAATTGAAGAAGCCTTAAAAACAAAAGAAAAACTCGGTGGCGAAGTTGTTGTAATTAGTTTAGGGGAAGAAACAAACAAAGAAAGTATTCGAAAAGCTCTGGCAATGGGAGCAGATAATGGAATTTTATTAAAAGATAGCGGAATTAGAGATTCCTTAAGTCTTTCAAAAGCTTTAGCTGAAGAAATAAAATCACAAGGCGCACAATTAGTTTTTATGGGTAAACAAGCTGTTGATTATGACAATTCTATTACTGGACAATTAACAGCAGAATTTTTAGGATATAATTGTGTGAGTGTAGTTGTAAATCTTCAAATTGATGGAGAAAATATTATTGCAGAACGCGAAGTTGAAGGTGGAAAAGAAGTTGTAGAAACTTCAATTCCCGCAATTATAACTTGTCAAAAAGGATTAAACGAACCTAGGTATGCTTCTTTAAAGGGAATTATGGCCGCGAAGAAAAAAGTTATTGAAGAAAAAAATGCTATGGTTTTTGAAAATAAATCAGAAGTTTTACAAATGAATAAACCTCTTGGAAAACAAGCTGGAAAAATAATCGGGAATGATTCAAGTGCAGTTCCGGAATTAGTCCGTTTGTTGAAAGAAGAAGCAAAAGTAATTTAGGAGATAATATGCCAAATAAAATTTTAGTTGTTCTTGAACAAAGAGATAATAATATAAAGAAAATTTCTAACGAAGTTTCGAAAGCCGGATTTGAACTTTCCCAAAAAATTAATTGTGAAGTTGAAGCCGTAATTATTGGCGGAGAAATAAATGATTTATCGAAAATTGGGAATTTTGGAATTGGAAAAGTAACTCATTTAAAAAATATTGAACTTACTAAATATTCCTCTTCGGCTTATACAAAATCAATTGTTGAAATAATAAATGAAATAAACGCAAATATAATTTTAGTTGGAAATACTTCTCTCGGTAAAGATTTAGCACCACGAATTGCAGCAAGATTAGATGCCGGAATTGCAGTTGATGTAATAAAAATAGAAACTTCTGAAAATAACATAGTTGCAACCAGACCCGTTTATGCCGGAAAAGCTTTAATTGATGTAAAAATTAATTCCGAAAAGAAAGTTTTTACACTTCGACCAAATGTTTTTAATCCGGGAGAATCAATTGAAAATAATGCTGAAATAATTGTAAAAGAAATTTCTTCACCAGATTTATCATCAAAAGTTATTGAAGTGAAAAAGTCAGAAGGAAAATTAGATGTTGCTGAAGCATCAATTATTGTCTCTGGTGGAAGGGGAATGAAAGAACCGGCGAATTTTAAATTGGTTGAAGAATTAGCAGAAGTTTTAAATGCAGCAGTTGGTGCTTCAAGAGCAGTTGTTGATGCCGGCTGGCGTCCACATTCAGAACAAGTTGGTCAAACCGGAAAAACTGTTTCTCCGAATTTATATATTGCGCTTGGTATTTCCGGAGCAATACAACATTTGGCGGGAATGCGATCATCAAAATGTATTGTTGCAATAAATAAAGATGAAGATGCTCCAATATTTCAAATTGCTGATTATGGAATTGCCGGAGATATTTTTGAAGTTGTACCGGCTTTAATTGCAGAATTAAAAAAATAGAATTATCAAATCTTTTTCTAACCTCCGGGGTTTTTAAGACCTCGGAGGTTTTTAACTTAATTTAAATATTTAGAAACTCTTCCCATATTTTGTAAAGTTCAAAAGTTGCTTTAACATCTTCTCCGCAATAAATTGCAATATCTTTTATTTTTCCAGCTTTGTAAAGTTCTTTAATTTCCATTCCGGTAATTCCTTTTGATTTTGGAGATTTTATTCCAAATGCGTGACAATAAAAATCCAAATTGAATTTTCTTGTAATTCCATAAAACGTGAATTGATCGAGAAGATCAATATGTTTCGTAATATTATATCTGTTGTGAATTAAATTTACGGTAGGTTTTACTTCAAGCATTGCAGAGCGAAGCATAAGAAAAGGAATATCAAAATTTCTGCCATTAAATGTTATTACTTTATCAGTTTTAGAAATGTAATTCCAAAATAATTTTAGAATTTCTTTTTCCTTAATTGACTTATACTTTATTCCTTTTTCTTCAACTATAAGTTCATCATTTGTATTATCATCAAATAAAACAAGGGTTCCGTTTGTCTCGGTGTTCAACATTCCGATTGAAATTATTTTTGCAGTGTAAGGATAAAGACTTAAATATCTTTCTGCCTCCTCTTTTTTACTTTCCTTCAAAGAATAATCATTTTCTTTTTCTGCATATCTAAGTAGAAATTCTTGTTGTGATTCTGCAAGATTTTCTAAATCAAATCCAACAGTTTCAATATCAACTATTAAACCCATTTTAACCTCAAAATAGTTTATGAATTAATAATTTCTACCCCCTTATCAAATTTTTTTACAGCTTTACAAAATTCTTCCGGTAATGGAATTGATTTTTTTGTTATCAAATTGATTTGTACTAAAATACCATTTCCTTTTGCAATAATTTCTGTGGTTAATTTATTGATAACTAAATGCTCAAATTTAAAACTTGATTTACGAATTTCAGTAACCTTTGTCTGAATTTCTAATTCATCATCTAATTTAGCTGGTAAAATATAATCACATTCATTGTGTGCCATTATGAAAAACAAATCACCATGCAATATTTCTTTTAGATGATATTTCTTTTTTAAATCTTTCAAATATTTAATTCTGGCATCTTCAAAATAATTGAAGTAAACTGCATTATTGCAAACTCCCATTATATCAACTTCATGGAATTTTACAATTTCTAAAATTTTATGTTTGAAATTTTCTGTATACATAAATTTTTTTGTCATTCCCGAATGCTTTAATCGGGAATCTAAAAACTGTTTCTGGATTCCCACTTTCGTGAGAATGACAATACATTATTAGCAACTAAATTATTTTTCAAAATACTTTTTCAATAATTTCACAAGCTTTATTTATGTCTTCAAAGCTTACATCCAAATGAGTAACTGCTCTAAGCGTACCAACTTGTCCGACCGATAACAACAATCCATTTTCTTTACATTCTGTTAAAGAAT
>JBGSKB010000177.1:0-7341 GCA_041741395.1 Melioribacteraceae bacterium | reverse complement strand
AATCAATTATTTTATAACCATCAAAAAACTTTTTATTTACTTTCCCATTTGTTGTAAGCGGTATTTCATCAAGTCTAATAAAATTTGATGGTATCATATACTCTGGTAAATGTTCAATAAAATAATCTCTAAATTCTGTTTTTGAAATTTCTTTGTTATCCTCAGAAATGTAGAAAGCAATAAGTCTTTTTTCATTATTTGATAATTTCTTTAAAATTACTTCTGCTTTCTTAATTTTATTATGATTTTCAAGAACAGTTTGAATCTCTTTCAATTCAATTCTGAACCCTCTAAACTTTATTTGATCGTCACTTCTTCCAAAGAATTCAAAATTCCCATCATCTCTTAATTTTACAACATCACCAGTTTTATACAGTCTTTCTCCAGGAAATTCAGCATAAGGATTTGGAATAAATTTTTCCGCAGTTAGTTCAGGCAATTTGTTGTATCCACGCGCAACTCCAATTCCACAAATGTAAAGTTCACCAATTACACCCGTTGGCACTAAGTTTAAATCTTGATCAAAAATAAAACATTTTATTCCGTTTATCGAATTTCCAATTGGTATACTTTCACTACTATGTGTTCTATTTATTTCATATGTGGTTGCACATACAGTAATTTCTGTTGGACCATATGCATTGATAAACTTTCTTCCGTTTGACCATTTTTTAACTATATCATTAGTACACAATTCTCCAGCAGAAACTAATGTTTTCAGATTTGGTAATTTATCATATGGAATAACTGCCAACAATGATGGCGGTATTGTTGCAACCGAAACTTTTTTGTCATTCAGTTCGCTGATTAGCGCGGAACCAGATAATAATACTTCATTTGAAATGAGTTGTAATGTTGCTCCATTAACTAGTGATGTAAATATCTCTGAAACCGAAGCGTCAAAACTTAAAGAAGCGAGTTGAAGAACTACACTTTCAGAATTTATATTAAATATTTTTGTTTGATTATTAACTAAATTACTCAAACCAATATGTGTTAATAATACTCCTTTAGGAATACCAGTTGACCCAGAAGTATAAATAGAATAAGCTAAATTTGTAGAATTTATCTTAACATTAGGATTCAAATCTGAACTTGAAATTATCTCCACATCCTTATCAATACACAGTATTTCCAAATTTTTATTTAATAATTTCTCACAATATTTTTCTTGGGAGATAATAAATTTTATATCAGCATCTGCAATTATATTTAATATTCTTTCTTCCGGATATATCGTATCAATAGGCACATATACGAAACCAGCTTTCATAATTCCTAAAATCGATTTTATCATCGCGAAGGAACGATCAATGAAAACACCAATTTTATTCTCAGGTTGAAGTTTTTTGGACAATAAATAATTTGCAATTTTATTTGCTTCTTTATTTAGTTGAAGAAAAGAAATGCTTTCATTCTTAAACTGTACTGCATTTTTATTAGGATATTTAACAACTTGATATTCAAATGCTTTGTGTACAAATTCATTCTCTATGAGTACATTTGAATAATAATTTTCTGATAAATTAACTTCTGGGAAATCGACTAATTTTAATTCTGAAATTTTAATTTTTGGATTTTGAACAACTTGATTGCTGATTTTGATAAAATTATTATAAAATTCTTTAATAAAATTTTCTCTAAATAAATCTTTGTTATATACGATTGATCCGCTAATTCCGTCTTTCGTTTCTGCAACAATAAATGTCATATCGAATATGGATTTATTTTCTTCAAGATTATAATATTCAAAATGCATATCACCAAAACTCATTTGAGCATTTTCAAAACCAACTGCAAATTCAGATAATCCCTCGTCAAAAAGAAGTTGCGCTTTTTGATATACAAACATAACTTGAAATATTGGAGTTCTGCTTGGATCTCTTTCAGGTTTCAATTTTTCAACAATATAATTAAATGGTAAATCTTGATGTTCAATTGCATCTAGCAAATTTATTTTGGTCTGCTTTAATAAGCCATTAAAATTAATTGAGGAAACCAAATTTGTTTTAATTGAAATCGGATTTACAAAATATCCAACAATATTGTTAAACTCAGTTTTAGTTCTTCCTGATGACGGTGTACCAACTATTATTTCATTTTGATGCGTATATTTGTGCAATAAAGTATTATAAATACTAAACAATACCATATAAATTGTTGCGTTTTCAACATTAGCCAATTCTTTAAGCTTCACTTTTAATTCATTTTCAATTGAAAATTTTAATACAGTCCCATCAAAACTTTGTATTGGTTTACGTCGTTGTTTAGTAGGTAAATTTAGATTAGGTAAATCACCTTCTAATTTTCTTTTCCAAAATTCTAATAATTCTTTTCCTCGCAAACTGTTTAATAACTCTTTTTGCCATTGAACATAATCAAAATACGAATGCTTAATAGGCATTAATATTTCTTTACCGTAGTTATACAAAAATAGCAGTTCGTTTATTATTATGGAAAGTGACCAAAAGTCAACTGCAATATGATGTGCAGTTAATAAAATTATTGATTCATTTTCCAATTGAAATAAGTATACTTTAAATACTTTTCCTTGTGTTAAATCAAAATTAGAGCTTGCTAACTTATTTACTTTACGATTAATTTCATCTTTAGAAAGACCAATACAATCAATAATTGTCAAGGGGAAATCAACTTTGTCATTTATTTCTTGTGATAATTTCCCATTTTTGAATGAGTAACTTGTTCTTAAAACCGGATGTCGATATAATATTAAATTAATTGAATTTGTAAGTTTATCTATATAAAGTTTACCATTAATTTTTGCCGCGTATGTTGGATTATAAATTCCTTCCGGTGCCATTTGCTGTTGAAACCACATCGCATTTTGCCCAAAGGATAAATCGTATTCTCCTTCTACTGCTAGAGTTTTAACTAAATCATTTTGTTGTAAATTTTGATTTCTAAGATTGAGAATTATTATTTCAACTAACTCACTTATTGATGGACCTTTTATAAACTCGGTTATTGGAATTTCAATCTTTAGTAAATTTTCAATTTTGCTTTTTAATTCTATTGCGGTAATTGAGTCTAATCCCAAATTAGTAATTGATATCTTTTCATCAATGTTATTATCACTATATTTTAGAATTCCACAAATTTTTCTTTTAAGATAATTGATTAACATTGTTACTTTTTCATCATCATTTAATCTTTTTAATTCTTCCAATGAAAATTCATGAAAGTCAGATGAATTATTTTTTATATCTTCCTTAATTTCATTATTAGCAGAATTTTTGAATTTATTGAATTCATCTTCTGTAAACATTTTTTCATAATTCATATTGGGCAATTCAAAAACTATTTCATTTTTCTCATTAACAACTTTTATGCTGGATTTACTACTTCCATTTTCCAAAATGATGAACTTATATTTATCAATATTCTCTGAGAAATTGAAAGTCTTATTCTTGCTCTCTTCCACATAGTATCGTTCTTTTTTAAATGCGTAATTTGGCAATTCAACTTTACTAACTTCAAAATCTAGATAAAAATTTGTCCAATTAACTTCCAAACCATTTACATATAATTTTGCTAGATTTTTTAATATAACATCCCAGTCACTTTCACCAGACTTGAGTGAATGTAGCCACAAAAGTGATTCATTATTTTTTTCATAATGAGCAATTTTACTTAATGTTGGATTTGGTCCAACTTCAATAAAAACATTACAACCTTTAGCAAGAAGAGTTTGAAAACTTTCTTCTAACTTAATGGAACTTATTAAATGCTTTGTCCAGTATTCTGCATTGAATGAAAAATCAGAATTTAATACTTCGGCGCTTAAATTTGAGACAATTGGAATATTTGTTTTGCTGTAATTTATTGATGATGCAAAAGAATTAAATTCATCAAGTATTGATTGCATCAACGTTGAGTGAAATGCATGGGATACGTCAAGTAATGAAAAATCAACATCATTATTCTTAAGTTCATTTAGGATTTTTTCAATTTCTGTTTTTTCACCGGATATTACAGTATTTGTTGGTCCATAACTAACAGCTATTGAAACATTGTTGTTAAATTTTTCTAAAACGCTATTAATAAAAACTTTATTAGCAAACACAGTAGCCATTGCGCCAATTTTCGGTAATGATTGAATAAGTTTTCCTCTAAAAGATGTTAATTTAATAGCATCTTCAAGAGTAAACACACCACCAATGCACGCTGCAGCAAATTCACCAATACCATCACCCAATAAATAATCTGGCTTAATTCCCCAGTAAAGCCAAAGTTTTGCTAATGAATATTCAATAATAAATAAAGCAGGTTGCGCAAATTCAGTTTCGTTTAGGAAATTCTTTTCATCATTTTCTAAGAAGATAATATCCTTGAGCGGTATACTTGTATAATTATCTGATATTCTAAAACATTCATTCAAAGTTTTCATAAAATATGGATGGGAAAAATAAAGTTCCTTTGCCATATTAATGTTTTGAGAATCTAGACCATTAAATAAGAATGCAGTTTTTAATTTTAAATTTTCTGAGTTTTCATTAATAACAACTGAGCCGTCTGCTTCGTTATTCACAAATTTTCTTAGTGATTTAGAAATTTCTTGCTTAGTATTACCGACAATTGCTACACGATTACTAAAATGTTTTTTTGAAGAATTGGCAGTATAACAAATGTTGCTAAAATTAATATTTTTTTCGTCCAAATGCTGATTGTATAAATTAACAAGATTTTTTAATGAATCATTATTGTGAGCCGATAGGCATAAAATATGAGAATTTATTTCATTATTAACATTTAAAGAAATGATATCATTAAAACTTTCAAGAATTACATGAGCATTTGTTCCCCCAAAACCAAAAGAACTTACTCCGGCATATTTAATTTTATTTAATTCGTCTAATCTGATATTTGTAGATGGAATAGTATAGTTAAAATTATTTCTATCAATATGTTGGTTAATTTCACTAAAATTTATGTTAGCTGGAACTATCTGATTTTTTAATACTAAAACCGTTTTTATTAAACTTGCCATGCCAGACGCAGACTCTAAATGCCCAATATTACTTTTTACAGCTCCGATAATACATTTTCTGTTTACATTACGTTCCTTCATAACCATTTTTAACCCTTGAAGTTCAATCGCATCACCAAGAATTGTTCCTGTTCCCATTGTTTCAATAAAATCAATGTCATCCGATTTTAATTTTGCATTTTGTAAGGCTTGGTTAATTACTTGAAACTGAGCTAAACTGTTTGGTGCTGTTAATCCATTAGTTCGTCCATCTTGATTTACCGCTGATCCTTTTATTACTGCTAAAATTTTGTTGCCATCTTTAAGGGCTTCTGATAGTCTTTGTAAAACTAATACTCCTACTCCTTCACTTCTTACATAACCGTCAGCTTTAGAGTCAAAAGACTTACATTTCCCATTTGAAGAAAGCATTTGTGCTTGAGAAAATGTTATTGTAGCATGAGGTGAAAGAATCAAATTAACTCCTCCGGCAATTGCTAACTTTGATTCCATTGCTCTTAAACTCTGACATGCTAAATGAAGTGCAACTAACGAGGAAGAACAAGCTGTATCAATTGAAATACTGGGTCCTTGAAAATTGTAAAAGTATGAAAGTCTGTTAGCTGCAATACTATTAGCATTTCCAGTTCCTTGATAAGCATCAATAATTTTATAATCATTTTGTGATTTATCTAATTGAACAAATGAATAATCATTTGAACTTATTCCTACAAAAACACCAGTTTTACTTCCTGCTAATGCAGTAGGATTAATGTTAGCATTTTCAAAAGCATACCAACTGGTTTCAAGTAAAATTCTTTGTTGTGGATCCATCTGCATTGCTTCTCGTGGAGATATTCCAAAAAATGATGCGTCAAATTTATCACAATCATTTATAAATCCGCCATACCGAGAATTCATTTTACCTGGAATATTTTTTTGTTCATTATAAAATTCATCTATATTCCATCTATCTTTTGGTACTTCAGATATACAATCAACATTTTTTAAAAGATTTTCCCAAAATTCATTTATATTATTTGCTTTTGGAAATTTAGCTGCCATCCCAATAATTGCTATTGGTTCATTCTTTTCTGATTCCAATTTTTTTATTTTTAGCTGCATTTCATTTACAGCAATTAAAGCCTTTTTAAGAGGTGATAATTCTTCATATTTATTTTGGATATCCATAATTTTTATCGCTCTTTCTTAATTCTCATTTAGCGTTTTTAATAATAATTCTTCCACTTCTTCTTCAGTTAAATTTTGTACTTCTGTAATTTTTTCTTCAGGATAAGTTTGCATCATTGCTTCATCTTTAATTTGTCCTTTTTCATTTCTCTCCGATAGGTTAAGAATTTCATCCAAAATAAATTTACTAATAGCTTCAATTGTTGGATAATTAAATACCATCGTAACTGGTAAATTTTTCCCCAATGTGTGATCAAGATTTTTCTTTAATTCAATGCCCATAAGTGAATCAAGCCCCAATTCATTTAATGGTTTATTAAAACCTAATTTTTCGTTCTGCGGCATTCCCATTACCTTGCATAGATTTTTCTCAATTAACTCAGCTAATTTTTCAAGTCTTTCATTTGTATTTAAATCTTTCAGTTTAATAATGAATTCCGTTTCCATTGTTTTTTTAATAACATCGGATTTATTCTGATTAAGAAAATCACTTAAAAAAGTTGGCGGTTCTATATTAATAAACTGATTTGAAAACTCTTCCCAATTTATAGGAATTACAATAATTTGATTATGATTTCCAACAAGTATTTTTTCAAAAATTATTGGTCCCAAACTCTTTGGAATTTGAGTAATACCCATCAAATTTGTTGATAGATTTGATGCCATACCGTCACCTTTCCACGGTCCCCAATTTATAGAAGTTGTTGGTAATTCTAATTTTCTTCTATATGCGGCAAGTCCATCCAAAAATGCATTTGCAGAAGCATAGTTTGATTGGCCTGGAGTTCCTAATACTGAACTTATTGATGAGAAATAAACCATGAAATCTAATTTCAAATCTTTTGTTAAAAGATGCAGATTCCATGCTCCTTTAATTTTTGGAGATAAAACCTTATTAAATTTATCTTCATTTTGATTTAATAAAACTCCATCATCTAGAATCCCAGCAGCATGAATAATGCCCTTTATTGGTGGTAATTTAAGTTCATTTATTGTTTCATCTTTAAGATGTTCATTTAAAAAATTCTCAGTTTCTTCAAAGGAACTAATGTCAAATAAAGGTGTTAGTATTTGTACATCTTTTCCTTCTTTTATTTGATTAATTCTTAATTTTAAATTTTCATCAAGCTTACTTCTGCCAGTTAGAATTAAATATTTTGCTC
>JBGSKB010000176.1:0-1552 GCA_041741395.1 Melioribacteraceae bacterium | reverse complement strand
ATCCGCAATTCATTTCTACTGATCGACATATTTTGCAAGGGGCACATGAGATTGAAAATGTTGAATGGGTTTCTGCTAAAAATACAATTTCGGGAACTTCAATTGGAATTTTAAATTCTTCACACAATGTTGCAGTTTATGTTCCGGGCGGACAGAATTGGGTGCAAGGAAGATCATCTATTTATCACGATTTTGAAAATTATTCACTGAAATTTATGGATGATAATATTGTTCGCGTTCATGTTAAATTTGATAAAACAGAAAAAGTAAATTGGGAAATTAATTTTAGCGAAAGTTTTAAGTAAGATTTTTCATTTTTTGTAGATTAAAAATTTAATATACAATTTTTGTTATAAAAATTTAAAAGGCTTAACAAATTGCTAAGCCTTTATTATATTCATTTTACTTTGTAATTCCTACAGCTAATTCCCAATCAAAATATGCTTCTAAATATTCATAGATAGCAGCAAAATAATTAAGCTGGGCTTGATCATAACCAATGCTGGCATCTTTTAATTCCAATTGAGTTGCTAATCCATTTTCTGAACTTATTGTTGCAATATCAAAGGCTTTTTTAGCAATTTTGAAAGTCGTTTCTGCTGAGACTATCCTATTTTCAGCTTCTTTTAATTTTAAATCCAAATTATTTATTTGAATAAAAATTTCATTTTCAGTTTTTGATAATTTTAAATCTGATTGCTCCGCTTCAATTTTTGCTTTTTGAACTTTTGCACTTGTATTCCAACCGGTAAATATTGGAATGTTTAAAGTTAATCCGGCAATTAAATAATTGTTTACTCTATCAAATTTAAGATAATCTGACTGCGATGAAAATTGATACGCAAAACTTGCATATAGTGATGGCAAATGTCCGGAAAATTCAACATCAACATTTGTTTCACGCAAATTTTTTTCCCAGAGCAATGCGTTGTAATCCGGTCTGTTTGTTAGCACATCTTGCAATTCTAACATTTGAGGTTTTTCTTCAATTTTATTAAGCTCACCAGAAATTTCGAAACTTTCTTCCGGTTTTAATCCGGCTAATAATTTCAAACTGTTGATTGCTAAATTATAATTTCTTTCCGATTGTGTTACAAGCGGAACATTATTCTGCCAGCGAACTTCAGCTTGAAGCATTTCAAATTCAGATGCTAAACCGCTATCATATTTTTTCTTCATATCCAAATAATTATCTTCAGCATTTTTTGTAGCTTCTTTATTTACATCAAGAACTTTCTTTAGAAGCATAGTCTGATAAAAAGCTTTTTTGCTACCATTAATAATTCCTTGAAATGTTGCATCAAAAACATAGTCGGTTAATTTCTGATATTGTTCTGCAGCTTTAATAGCATTGAATACGGAAAAGTTAAATACTTGCTGAGATACAACAGCTTGAGCGCTAAATTCATTTTTATAATTTATTTTGAATTTTGAAGGAGTTCCTGTTGATTCACCCATTAACGAACCAAAATCAACAAATAAATATGCATCTTTAAGATTTCTATTATAGCCAGCTTTTGCAGAAATTTGCGGATATGCACTTGCACGGGTT
>JBGSKB010000175.1:0-2638 GCA_041741395.1 Melioribacteraceae bacterium | reverse complement strand
TTACTAACCGGTTTCCCGGTTCTGAGATTTAATTTCATAATTCCGTTTGGGTAATAATTATTGTGCTGAAAATTAATTATTACTTCTTTAATATTTCTGTTATGTACGGTATCAATAATTCCAGAAATTCCAAAATGTCCGGTAAATTTTTCATTCATTGTTTCAATACTATCAATGTGAAAATATCGCCAAATTTCTTCACCTTTTGAATTAAACAAAATTAGCGGTGCTAAATCTTCCGCATAAGTTAATAAAACTTCATTCTTTCCATCGTCATCAATATCAAAAATTCTTGCGTATTTAGTTAACGAATATGAATAATTTGTATCTAATATTTTATAAATCTTGTCATAGTAGGGAGCGTTCTTTGTCCAAAGAATTTCATTTTTACTATTCTTAATAATATAACTTTCTTTATAGTTTTCAATTTTAAATGGATTATCATCAGTATTAAAATAGTCATAACCCAATCTTCCAAAAATTAATAAACTAATGAAAATAACTGCAAGTTTGTTCTTAAGTAGTTTTTTACTTCCCCATTTTATAAAGTTTTGCTTTTCAATTTTAACAACATCTCTTCTGTTCAGAATATCATTAATATTTTTTATTGGAAAGAGTTCCAAATTTCGGCTTGGATAATTTTTAATTAATTCATTTATTTTAGTTTGTGCCGAGTTAAAATCTTTTAATGGAACTAAGAATTTTTCTGCTGATGAAAAGAATGCAATTTTAGATTTTGCATCGATAATTTTTTTTCCAACTTCATAAATATTTCCATTTTCATTCATCGAACCGGTAATCATTATATCATTATCAAAATCTAAAACTTCCCTTAATTCATAATATTTGAACAACTCTTGAATAAATCCAATTGTTAAAACTGCACCTAAAGAATCGCCTTCATAAATTCCTAATTTTTTAATGAACTGAATTGTGACTTCTAAATTTGGTGTGAATTTATGAAATTTATTTTTGAGTAAATTAACTGAATAATTCCACGAAGTTTCTATTTGAGTTTGAAGTTTTTCATCAATATGCGGAAGACTTGGAGTAATAATAAATTCAACTTTATTTTTCTTTTTATTCAAGTTTATTGAAATTCTCAAATATTCAACTGCGCCAAAAACTTCTTCGGATTTTTGCGATTTTTCAATTACCGGAAAACTTAAATTCCCTTTTACTTTGTTCCCATCTAAAACAGATTTTAAAATGTTAATTTCATTTTCAATTCTATCAATATTACTTTTTATGATTTCTGATGAATCAGACACCGAAATGAATTCATAAAATTTCTTTATGGTATTAATTATTTTTTGAGTTTTATTTGGCTCAACGCCAAATGCAGAATACATATTGAGAACCGGAAATAAATAAGGAATAAATTCTAAAAAGAAGGCTTCTTTTAAATTATCATCATCTTGAATTGATAATTCATCATAAATCTCGGTAAGTGAAAAAAATAATTTCCTTGCAGATTTTTCATTTCTGTGAAGTTCTAAAAATTGATTTTTCCTTTCTTCAAAATAAAATGAATCCATTTTTCTCAAGTATTATGTATGTGAATTTTATTTATTCAATCTATTTTTAAAAATATGATTTATTTCTTTCTTTACTAAGTGTTTCTGATTATGTTTGCTGCAATATTTTTGGTATCTGTATAAGTGATAAATACTTTTAGCAATTTTGAAAAGAGATATTATATTTTTACAGTTTTAAATTACTGCATTCTAATATTTTATTTTTGTTATCCAATATTTAAGTACAACGAATCACCATTTCTTCAGTCAAGTTCAAATGATTTTATATATTCTTCACCATTATCTGAATTTGCAATTCTTCCTGGAAAAATTAATGAATTTCCCAAAAATAACGGAAGTGAAACAAATGTTGATAACTTAAAATATATTCATATTTTTTTGAACGATTTAGGTTTTAAATCTCAATTAAAAATTTTCAAATTTGAAATACTAAAATCGAATTACGACAAGTTAAATTACATTTCTTATCAAATTATTTCTCGAGCACCTCCAAGTAAATTCAAATCAATTTTATTTAGTTAAAATAATTTTTATTGATTCAGTTCTGTACAAAAAATTTACGAATAAAGTAATTTAAAATTTATTTTGAGGTTAAAAATGTCAAATAATATTAATAAAAATAACGATGAGAAAATTTCGAAAAATGAAATGTTGATGGAATTGTTGAAACTTCTTGGTCCAATTGTATTAATTATTGTTATTTATTATGTTTTTTTTGCATAACAAAATTAATGGTTGTCTCAAAAAGTATTTTAAAAATACTTTCCTTGAGACAACCATTTTTGAATTATGACTTATTTATTGTTTTTCTAACCAAGCCATAGCCAACTTTGGATCACTGAAAACATTTACCTTTACTCCCATTCCTTGGTATCTTTCAATAATTTTTTTCATATTCATTTGTCCAACAACTTTTTCCGGAAGAATAATTGCCCAATATTTCCAACCGGCTTTAAATATTTTAGGTTCCCAATTTGCATGTGCCCATTCTAAATCTTCTTGTTTAAGTGCAGAGTTTCCTCTATCATCAGAAAGCCATTTAGTGCATCTATTCTGAACAAAAACATCTGCTGCTTTTAACATAAAATTTCTAAAATTAT
>JBGSKB010000174.1:0-1562 GCA_041741395.1 Melioribacteraceae bacterium | reverse complement strand
CCCCATTCAGTTGTCATATTTGCAATAGTTAATCGCTGATCAATATTTAATTCCTTAATTCCGTCACCGGAAAATTCAATTATAAAATTAAGTACTTCATCGTTATTAAAATAACCACAAAGCGCAATAATCAAATCTTTTCCAACTACACCTTTACTAAGTTTTCCTTTTAATTCAACTTTAGCAATTGGGGGAATTTCCCACCAAGTTTTACCGGTTGCCCAAATTCCAGCAGCATCAGTACGTACAACCGGAGTTCCTAATACTCCAAGTCCGCCATACATATTTGAGTGGCTATCAGAAGCAACAACAACAGTTCCAGGCCAAGCATAGCCTTCTTCACACATAATTTGGTGACCAATTCCACGTCCGGCTGGATAAAAATCTGCACCGACAGATCTTGAGAAATCTTCAATTTTTTTATACTTCTCCAAATTTGCTTCACTTTTATCTTGAATATTATGATCAAGAGTGTGGACTACTTGTCGTGGATATGCTAATTTTGTTGCACCAATCGATTTAAACTTTGGTATAACCGCACCGGTGTTATCGTGTGTCATAACATAAGCTGGTTTTATAGAAAGAATATCTCCGCTTTGTACTTTTTGATTTTCTTCTAATCCAACTGCAAATTTTTGAACTATTTTTTCTACAAGGTTTTGGCTCATAAAAACTCCGTAAATGTGAAATGTGAAAAGGCAAAGGTCAAAGAAAAATTAAAATTACTTCACCATTTTTGATTACACTTTAAAACTACACTAAATAATTTGTTTAATTTTTATTAGTCTGACTAATAAAAATGAAGTAAAAAAGTTAATACATTTATATATCAAATAAATCAAAAAGATTTTAATAAATCTCTAAATGGACTTTTGCCTTTTTACTTTTTCACTACTATACTTTCAAACATTTGACATCTTGAAATGGCTCAAAGCTAACAAAATCAGCGTGATGCACAATTATTGATTCAATTGTTCTTTTTCCTAGATCACCTTCTTTTGAGTGATAAGCAATAATATGTTGAATATCAAAAGGTAAGTCAAATCTATCGGCAATTGAAACTCCACTGAATGGATGACGTAAGAGTTTCCCATCACGACTTGTACCTAATTTCCCATCTTTAATTTCGTATTCTAAAAGTTTGCCTACATCAATAAGAATTGCACCCGATATTAAATAATCCCAATTAATTTTTAATTTGAAATTTTCTTCCATTCTTTTTGCAATATCAATCGATAAATGTACAGCTGTTCTTTTGTGATTCATGAATGAAATATCACAATTATCAATTAGCAAACTAAACGGAATTTTTTCTAAATCTTCCGGTTGAAGAGGAGAATTTTCAATTGCATATTCCCAACATTTATATGTTTTTTCTTTTATCTCTTCAGCTTTGATAAGTTCAATTTCAGGCCAGATTTTTTGCAGTTTTGTTCTCAAAATCACTCCTTATAGTTAAACGAAAAACGAAAGACGAGAAACGAAAATCCTATTTAATTTTTGCAATTAGGTTAGTAAGCATTGCAAAAATATGATTTAATGTTTCATGTATATCTTGTGAA
>JBGSKB010000173.1:0-1827 GCA_041741395.1 Melioribacteraceae bacterium | reverse complement strand
TTGCGAAGATTTTCTTTGAACTTTTACATTATCCTTTTCACCGGTTGAGACTAAAGTTTTTTCTACACCAAAAGCCATCATCAAAACAGCGGCAAATACAAAAACTACAAGCGCAATACCTGTTATTGTTATTATTGTTGTGAGTTTTCTAGTCTTAAAATTTTTTATCATATATTTAAATGGAACAGCCATTTTCACTCCTAAAAATATTTTTCATACATTTTATAAATTAGAATGAATAATTTATTTACAAATTTTATCCAACATATCTAAAACCATCTACAATATTTGTACTTAATGATTTTTGAATAGGGAATATTGCGGATACAATTCCGACCAATAAAGTTGCCACAACAGCTAAGATTACTGTAATTGGTTCAACATAGAAAAACGGGAAAAAACCTTTTGGCATTGCTTGTTCAAATCCGGCAACAAGAGGAAATGTTAAGAACAATCCAATTCCTCCGCCAAGAAAAGAGATAAGTAAAGATTCGCCAAGAATTAATCCAATTAAATGTTTTGCGGAAAATCCAAGAGTTTTTAAAACTGCATATTCGCGTGTTCTTTCTCTTGCCGCCATAATCATTGTGTTTGCAAGTACTAACATAATAATTCCAATAATTGCAAAAGACATAATATTCATAGCGCTAATAATTGCTCCGGATGCAGAAACAAATCCTTGCGTAAATGCTTTTTCTGTTTCAGTTTTTGTTTCAGCAATTGAATTCTTAAACAGCGCATCAATTTTAGTGGAAATATTTGCGGAATTTTTGGGTTCGTTAATCTGAATTATAAACCAGCCGGTTTCATTCGCTCTATCCGGACTTTCAGCAATCATTCTCTCATTTAAATATGTCGAGTGAAACAACATTTGTGTTGCATCAGTATTTTTATCGCGAGGTTTGTAAATTCCATTAACTTCAAATTCCCATCTTCCGGGATAAATATCACCATCCAAAATCATTTGATCACCAACTTTTATTTTATATTGATTAGCAATCTGTGAGCCTACAATACAAGCGTTTCTATTTTTTTTGTAGTCATCCAATTCTTCTTTTGAAATTATAAATTCTGGAAATAATTCAAAGTAATTATCATCTACTGCCATTCGTGCAAAGAAATTATCTTTGTTTTTATAAACCCCGCCAAACCAATTAGCTCCGGTAATATTTGAAACTCCGGGAACTGAAAGAATTTTTTCTCTGTGAGCATTTGGAAGCGGATAAATAAATGAAATTGCTTGTCGTGTAATTAATCTATTTACACTTGCTGCATCAACGCTTGAATCCCAAATTGTAACAACGGTTCGCAATAAACCAAATGCAATTATTGCAATTGCAATTCCCGTTATTGTAAGTAATGAACGTAATTTATGACGCAAAGCATTTTTAAAAATTAATTTTAATACATTCATAATTCTCTCACTAATTTTTACCGTTTGAGGATAATTCACCTTTTTCAAGATGTAATAATCTTGAAGCTTTTTCAGCGGCATGCGGATCGTGTGTAACCATAACAATTGTTTTGTTAAATTCTTTGTTTAGTCTATCCATTAAAATTAATATTTCGTTAGCGGAATTTTTATCAAGATCACCGGTTGGTTCATCTGCAACCAAAAGGGAAGGATCAGTTACAATTGCACGTGCGATTGCAACGCGCTGTTCTTGACCGCCGGAAAGTTGTTTGGGATAATGATGAATTCTATCACCAAGTCCTACAATTGATAAAGCAGTATCAACATGTTTTTTTCTTTCTGCTTTTGAAAGTTTTGTGAGTAATAACGGAAGCTCAACATTTTCAAATGCTGTAAGTACGGGAATTAAATTA
>JBGSKB010000172.1:0-3387 GCA_041741395.1 Melioribacteraceae bacterium | reverse complement strand
TGGAATTGTATTTATGACAATTTTTTCATTAATAGTAACGAAATATTTTCTTTCATCTATTTCTGGTGCATGGGAATTTATTATTAATGCAAGTGCCGGAATAGGTGCGGTTTTAATTTTACGTTGGTATTGGTGGAGAATTAATGCTTGGTCGGAAATTTCTGCAATGATAGCGCCATTAATAATTTATCCAATTGCAAAATATGGTTACGGATTGGAATCCCCAATTACCCTATATCCAATTGTTTTTGGCACAACTTTGATTTGGTTAGCAGTTACTTATTTAACAAAACCAGTTGAAGAAAATAAACTAATTGAATTCTATAAAAGAACTTATCCGGGTGGAATTGGCTGGAAGAACATTTCTTTAAAAGTTGGAACAATTAAAAGTGAAATGAATTTTGGCAAGGCATTTGCAAATTGGATTTTTGGTGTTGTTTTGGTTTATTCATTTTTGTTTGGACTTGGTAGTTTTTTATTTGGATTTATAACAAACTTTATAATTTATTTTGTTTTAGCTATTGTCAGCGGAACAATTATTTATAGAAATTTGAAATAGAATTATTATATAAGGCAATTTAGAAGTTGGATTATCTAATTTTAAAATTGCCTTTTTTATTCAAATATATTTTTATTTATCTGCAATAGAGGTTCAAAAATAAATTGCAAACCTCTGGTAAATCCTTCTGGCTTTGAGCTTGCATGATATGCATCATCTAACAGTCTAAATTTATATCTAAAATTTTCATAATTACGATTTTTCAAAACATCATCAAATTTAATAATTGATTTAATAAAATTAGGGCGTTCCGGCAATTCCTTTTCTGCACCGGTCATATAAAGTGAAACGGAAAGATCTTTACTATTTTTAAAATATTTATCTTCAAATTCAAACATCCAATTATTATTCAATTCAACGGCGGGACTAATAGAAATGTATGCATTAAATAAATCGGGATTTGTAAACATTGAATAAAGAACAAACATTCCGCCAGCTGAACTTCCTCCTAATCCGCGCCAGCTTTTTGTAACTCTAAAATTATTTTCCATATAAGGAATAAAATCATTCTCAACGACTTCTAAAAATTCTGAAGCTCCGCCGCCAATTTTAATTTCACCAAATGTTGTTGGAAGATAATCTTTCATTCGCAGACTTCCATAATCAACATTTCCTTTGTAAGAAAAACCTACAATAATAAATTCCGGTATTCTTTTATCGTAGAAGAGACATCCATAAATACTTGAAAGTAAGGGGAAATCATAAAATCCATCTGTAAAATAAACTACCGGATAATATTTTGTTGTGTCTTGGTTATATGAATAAGGTAAATTTATAATCAATTCATATTCAACATTGTTTAATTTTGATTTTACTTCTCTAATTTCACCCAATTCAAAGTGCCGATATTTTGTGCTATCTTGTGAAAAATTAAGATTGTGAGTTAGGAAAAAAATCATAAGAAAATAAATTGCTGAATACTTTTTTTTCAATTTAACCTCAATAAAAATATGATTGAAATAAATATATCAAATTGTAAATTTTGAATGAACTTATACATAAAATAACTTTTCTACAAAAATTATTTTGAAGCAAAATGTTTTATAATTGTTGCTTGTTCAATTGTAATCAATCCACCGGAATTTGATTTTTCCAAAAGTTCATCTAAAATTGGAAGAAATTTTTGAATGTTTTCTTCATTATCAACAATTTCAATTACTAACGGCAGATCTTCTGAAAGCCTTAAAACTTTGCTTGTATGAATTTTACTATTTTTTCCAAAACCCATAATTCCTTTATAAACAGTTGCTCCGGCTAAATGTGCTTCTCGGGCTTTCACAACTATTTTTTCATAAACTGGAATGGGACCAATCTTATCATTTTCACCAATAAAAATTCTCAACAATTGTGCTTTTGAATAATTCATATTTACCTTTTATTTTGAAAGAATATAAACTATGTAAATTCCCAAAATTGTAATTAATACATTGAATAATATATTTAATCCGGCAAACAAAAATTGCGAATCGCGTAAAAGATTTATTGTTTCGAGGGAGAAAGTTGAAAAAGTAGTAAATCCACCGCAAAATCCAATTGTAAGAAAAAGTTTTAAACTGTGAGAAATTAATTCTTTCTCATCTAATCCAAAAATAAAAAAACCGAGAAGTAAACTGCCCAAAACGTTTACAATCAAAGTACCAAACGGGAAATAAATTGGAAAATATTTTGCAGCAAGATCTGCAATATAATAACGTAAACTACCGCCAATTCCGGCACCAATAAAGACTAATAAAAATTTCATTGTAGGATAAGGTAAAATTATTATTATTTTTTTATCAAATATACCAACTTTTTTGCTGGTTGTAAGTCTAAATATATAAGTAAAATAAAATTTTAGCTATGGAGGAATTGTGAATTATAAATTTGCAAAATTATTTTTATTTGTGTTTGCATTGTTTCTTATAAATAATTCATTTGCAAAACAAATGGATAAGAAAGAACTTGAGTTAATTCAAAAGAAAAATTTTAAAGTTAGTTTGGGCGAAAATTTAGTTGTAAAAACGGATATTGGAGATGTTGTTGTTAAATCATGGGATAAGAATGAAGTTGATATAAAAATATTTGGGAACAAAAATGCTGAATCAAAAATGGAATTTAGTTTTAATCAAGATGAAAATAGTATTGAAGTAATAGGTGAAAGAGAAGGCGGGAAAATTTTTGGCTGGCTAAATAAAATTGATCTTAAATATGAAATAATGGTTCCAAAAAAATTTAATTTAAATTTGAAAACTTCCGGTGGCGATCTAGTAAGCAAAGTAATTGAAGGTGCTCTTGATTTAAAAACATCCGGCGGTGATATTTTTATTGAAGATTCAAAAGGGAAATTAAATGCTTCAACATCCGGTGGTGATATTGTATTAGAAAGATTTAATGGTAATTCTGATGTTGCAACTTCTGGCGGAGATATTCAAATAAATGATGCACGTGGATTAGTAAATGCAGCTACTTCCGGTGGAGATATTGTCATAAAATCTTCAGAAGGTGAAGTAAATGCAGAAACATCTGGCGGTGATATATTTTTAGACTATAGCGGTAAAGATCAAAATATAAATTTAAGAACATCCGGAGGTGATATTGATATTAATGTTCCAAACTCAATAAATGCTGATGCTGATATTAGTACTTCGGGAGGAAGTGTTTATAGTAATTTTTCAAAATCGAATAATGTTAAAATCACAAAAACAAAAATTGTTGGTAAATTTAATAACGGCGGAAAAAAATTGGTTTGCAAAACTTCCGGCGGTGATATAAAACTAACTCAAAAATAAGTTTACATCTGATTCAAATATACTCCTAATAAAGTGCCACACAAAAAGTGGCATTTTTTA
>JBGSKB010000171.1:0-14753 GCA_041741395.1 Melioribacteraceae bacterium | reverse complement strand
TGATGAAAAACCAATTATTAGAAAACTTCCAAATATTCAACATTTGTGGACACCAATAAAAGCAAAATTGAAAATCGATTATAAACTTTTTGATATTTTATTAATTTTACATCCAACGCCAGCAATATGCGGAACTCCTTGGGATATTGCGCAAAATTATATTTTGCAAGTTGAAGAACATGATCGCGGACTATATACCGGAAATATTGGATGGTTTAACTTAAATGGAAATGGAGAATTCGCAGTTGCAATTCGTTCAGCATTGATAAATGAAAAAAATCTATTTGCATATTCAGGCTGCGGTATTGTAGAAGGTTCAGAACCGCAATCAGAATTTGAAGAATCAGAAATAAAACTTAAACCAATATTATCACTTTTTGTTGATGAAAAAATTTATCAATCGTAATTATTTCTGGTCAAGTTTATTTGTTGAAAAACTAAACAGATTTGGGATTAAACACGTCTGCATTTCTCCCGGTTCACGCAGCACTCCGCTAACTTTAGCTCTTGCAAATCATAAAAAGTTTAAAAAATTTATTCACATTGATGAAAGATCTTCCGGATTTTTTGCTTTAGGAATTTCCCAAAAAACTAAACAACCAGTTGCAATTGTTACTACTTCTGGAACTGCTGTAGCCGAACTTTATCCTGCAGTAATTGAAGCATATAATCAAAGAATTCCATTAATAATTTGCACAGCAGATAGGCCAAATTATTTAAGAAATTCCGGTGCAAATCAAACAATAAACCAAGAAAATATTTATAAAAATCACATTAGATATTTTTGTGATTTTGGTTTACCAAGTTTAGAGAAAATTGATATTGAAAATTATTGTTCAAAAATAGATGATGGAATTTTTACCGGAATTGAAAATAATGTTGGTCCAATTCATTTTAATTTCCC
Organism: Melioribacteraceae bacterium; assembly: GCA_041741395.1. GTDB lineage: Bacteria > Bacteroidota > Ignavibacteria > Ignavibacteriales > Melioribacteraceae. Next base: position 13,849 of record JBGSKB010000171.1, on the reverse strand, counting down.
ATTTAAAAAACCATTAGAACCGGAATCATTTAGTGATGAAATAGATTTTAGAATTTCTGATTTTATTTCTTTGCAAGTGAAAGATCAAATAAAATTAAACTCAATTTCTAATCAGATAATTTACGTTGCCAATAAAATAAAAGAATCAGAAAAAGTTTCAGTGTTTTGCACTTGGGATAATTTTGATTTAAAATTTTATAAAGAATTAATAAAGTTTTCTAATAAAAATAATTTGCCAATTTTTACAGATGGGACAAGCGATTTAAGATTTAGAAAAATTAAAAATGAAATTATTATTGTGAACCATTCAGCATTTTTACAAAACTTTAATGATGATGCTGATTTAATTCTTCAATTTGGAAATGTTCCAACTTCACAAAGTGTTTTGCAATATTTAGAAAAAACAAAAGCTCAGAAAGTTATTATAAATAAATTTGGTGATTTAAAAGATCCATCCCAAAATAAACCATTAATTATTTCTATAAATCCGCTGGAATTTTTACAATTTGCAAATTCGCAAAACCTTAATTCAGCTAATAAAATTGGTTGGAAAACCAAGATTATAAATATTGATAAACAAACTGAAATTATTAAAAATAAAATTCTCCAGAAACCAAAAATTAATTTGGAACCTTTTTGGGCAAATGAATTACTAAAAATAATTCCCAATAATTCGAATTTATTTATAAGCAATAGTTTGCCGATAAGAGATTTCGATTTTTTTGCATCGAAGAAAAAAAACAATTTGAAAATTTTTACAAACAGAGGTGCAAGTGGAATTGACGGAATAATTTCCACTGCTTCCGGAATTGCTTCTCAATCAAATGAGAAAACTTTTTTGGTTCTTGGTGATTTAGCATTTTACCATAACATTTCTGCATTATCAACTTTAACTGATTTGAAAATTCCTTTGATAATTATTTTGGTAAATAATAATGGCGGCGGTATTTTTAGCATGCTTTCGGTTGCAAATACAAAGAATAATTTTGAAGAATATTTTAATACTCCGTTAAATCTAAACTTTTCAAAAATTGTAAAAAGTTTTAACGGGAATTATTCAAATCCAAAATACTTCAATGATTTTCATCAGAAAATAAAAAACGCAATTTCATCAAGTATATTTTCAGTAATTGAAATAAAAACCGATACTGTTAAGTCAATTGAGTTAAGAAAGAAATATTGGAATCAAGTTAGGGAAGAGTTAAATATTTTATTATGATTTTAAAAATTGATAATCTTAATTTCAATTTAATTTGTGATGAAAAAATACTTCATTCAAAAATTCCAATAATATTTCTGCACGGTTTCACCGGAAATATAAATGACTGGGAATTCTTAGAAAATAAAATTCCGCAAAAGTTTACTCCAATATTTATTGATTTAATCGGTCACGGAAAAACTTCTTCTCCAGATAATGCCGAATTATATTCATCGAAATCTCAAATAATTTTTCTCAAAAATATTATTGATGAATTAAAATTAAATGAAATAATTCTTTGTGGTTATTCAATGGGCGGAAGATTGGCCTTGGAATTTTCTTATAAATATCCTCAAAATGTAAAATCACTAATTCTTGAAAGTACATCTTTTGGAATTGAAGATAAAAATGAAAGAACTGATAGAATTAAAAACGATATTAAAATTGCTGAAAATTTAAAGAGAATTTCCTTGGAAGAATTTTTGGATTTCTGGTTTGAACTTCCTCTTTTTAATTCGCTTAAAAATTTACATGAAGAAAAATTGTTAAAAATCAAAAAAGAAAGATTGTTTTCAAATAATAAAATTGGATTACGAAATTCTTTACTTGGTTTTAGTACGGGAAAAATGAAAAATTATTTTTTACATGCAAGTAAATTTAAAATGAATATTCTGCTAATAAATGGAGAACTCGATACAAAATTTACGCAAATTGGCGAAAAAGTAATTCCATTTTTGCCAAATGGAAAATTGGAAATTGTCAAAGATGCCGGTCACAATATCCATTTAGAAAAACCGGAAGAATTTCTTAAATTACTCAATAAATTTTTACTAAATATTTGAGAAAATAAATGAGTTTCAATTGGAAAAAAGTAAAAGAATTTAAGGACATCATTTATGAAAAAAATGAAGGAATTGCGAAAATAACAATTAACCGTCCCGAAAAGAGAAACGCATTCCGACCGGAAACCGTTGCTGAAATGTACGAAGCATTTATAGATTCCAGAGAAGATCCTGAAATTGGTGTAATTTTATTAACTGGAAACGGTCCATCAAAAGATGGGAAATATGCTTTTTGTTCCGGAGGTGATCAAAAAATTCGCGGCGATCAAGGTTATATTGACGGAGATGGAATCGCCAGATTAAATGTCTTAGATTTGCAAAAATTAATTAGAAGTATTCCCAAACCAGTAATTGCTTTGGTTGCTGGCTTTGCAATTGGCGGCGGACATGTTCTTCATGTTGTTTGCGATTTAACAATAGCTGCTGATAATGCGATATTTGGTCAAACTGGACCAAAAGTCGGAAGTTTTGACGGCGGGTTTGGCTCAAGTTATTTAGCAAGAATAGTTGGTCAAAAAAAAGCAAGAGAAATTTGGTATTTGTGCAGACAATACAACGCTGAAGAAGCGGAAAAAATGGGATTGGTGAATAAAGTTGTTCCACTTGATAAATTAGAAGAAGAGGGAATTGCTTGGGCTAAACAAATTTTAGAACATAGTCCGCTAGCAATTAGATTATTAAAATCTGCGTTTAACGCTGAGCTTGACGGACAAACCGGAATTCAAGAATTGGCGGGAAATGCAACTTTGCTTTATTATATGAGCGAAGAAGCACAAGAGGGAAGAAAAGCTTATAATGAAAAACGTAAACCGGATTTTTCAAAATTTCCAAGAGTGCCTTAATATTTTATGACAGAATCAGTAAGACATATTTCAAAATTAGATACATGGATTTTAGCAAGCAGACCCAAAACTTTGCTTGCCGCGGTTGTTCCAGTTGTAACCGGAACTTCAATTGTATCCTATGAAACTAAGGTAAATATTATTGCCTCCGTAGTTGCGTTAATTTGTTCAATACTTATTCAAGTTGGTACAAACTTCGTAAATGATTTGTATGATTTTCTTTCCGGTGCAGATAATGAAACTAGAAAAGGTCCAACGCGGGCTTTAGTTTCCGGCTTAATTACAATTAACGAAATGAAGTTTGCAATAATTCTGGTTTTCTCATTAACATTTTTTCTTGGTTTATATCTCGTTTATATTTCATCATGGATAACTTTACTTATTGGTTTGCTTTCAATTTTTGCCGGAATTGCCTACACTGCCGGTCCTTATCCACTTGCATATAATGGACTTGGTGATGTTTTTGTTTTTTTATTTTTCGGAATTGTTGGAACAGTTGGAACTTATTATGTTCAAGTTGTTGATGTTTCAACTTTGGTCTTGTGGGCTTCAATTCCAGTTGGAGCATTAATTACAAATATTTTAGTCGTAAATAATTACAGAGATATTGATGAAGATCGTGAAGTTGGTAAAAATACTTTAGCTGTAAAAATGGGAAGACGTTTTACGCAATACCAGTATTTGGTTTTCATGATTTTATCATATTTAATTTTATTTGTGGTTTATTTTACATTCAATCAGAGATTGTTTGTTTTTCTCCCGATGTTAACTTTACCTTTAGCAATAAAATTGATAAAAATGATTTTTTCCTACAAAGGTGAAGAGCTTAACAAAACTCTTGAACTTACCGCAAAACTTTCAGCATTTTATGGATTTCTTTTCGCAATTGGAATTCTCTTATAACAAAAATTTGTTATAGAATTATGCAAAAAAAAAATTTGCAATAATCAGATTTATAACAAAATTGATTACTTTTCCAATAAAAATTAAATTCACAAAAACATAAATGAAAATTAATTCTAAAAACGATTTTTGGTTAGTTCAGCAGTCAACTTCAAATCCTAAAAAAATATTTATTCAAAATAGTACTGAAGATTTTTCTTATTCTGAAGTTTTTGAATTAAGTAAAAAGTCAGCTCAATTATTTTTTCAAAAAGGAATTCGCAAGGGAAATTATGTTTCAATTATTTCTGAAAATAATTTAGAATTTATAATAGTTATAAATGCACTTTGGTTTATTGGTGCAATTCCAATTTTAATTAATTACAGATTGCAAAAAAGTGAAATTCAAAGTTTATTAAATCACTCCGATTCGAATTTTCTAATCAATATCAAAAAAGAATATTTTTCAAAGTGCAAGGAATTTAATTTTGTTATAAATTTTTCTTTGGAAGAAATTCATAATGAAAAATTATTTGAAAATTTTGAAATATTTAATTTTGAAAAAACTGCCGTAATGATTTATTCTTCCGGTTCAACTGGAAATCCGAAATTAGTTCAACTTACTTTTAATAATTTATTTTCAAGTTTTATAGCATCAGATAAATTTATTAATCATTCTGAAAAAGATATTTGGCTTGCAACTCTACCATTTTTTCATATTGGCGGATTTTCAATAATGACAAGAACATTTTTATCTGGATCGAAATTAGCAATTCCAAAATCGTTAAATGAAATTGATTTGAGTGAAGCTTTTGAGAAATTTAATCCAACTTTAATTTCTTTAGTTCCGACAATGCTTAAAAGAATATTGGATGATAAAATATCAATATGGAAAAATTTAAGAATTGCTTTTATCGGCGGCGGACCAGCATCAGAAAAATTAATTTCGGATGCAATAAAAAATAATTTTCCAATTTGTTTGGTTTATGGTTCCACAGAAACTTCTTCCATGGTAACTTTTGCAGATTTTGATAATTTGAAAAAAAATGGAATTTCTGCTGGAATCACGTTTCCAAATGTTGAATTAAAAATTTTTAATGATAATGGCAATGAGTTAAATATTGGTGAAGTTGGAGAAATAGTAATTCATTCAAATTCCGTTGCAAAAAAATATTACAAAAATGAAAATTTGAATAATTTACTTGATGGAACTTTTTCGACAAATGATTTAGGGAAAATTGATGAAAATGGAAATCTCCAAATTCTCGGAAGAAAAGACGATATAATAATTTCTGGCGGCGAAAATATTTCATTAAATGAAATTAAAAATTTAGTTTCGCAAAAATTTAATTTTGATTTAGAAGCAATTGGAATTAAAGATGAAAAATGGGGACAAAGTTATATTTTGGTTATTGAAACTGATATTTCGAAAAAAATTAGAAATGGAATTTGGCAATATTTAAAAGATAATTTAGCTTCATACAAACTACCGAAGCAAATTATTTTCGAAAATAAATTTCCTAAAACTGAATTGGGAAAAATTAAAAAAAAGGAATTAGCAGAAAGACTTAAATTAGATGTTCTTTAAGAATCAGTTTTAGATCGTTTGGCAATTCCGTTTTTGTAAAATTATTTTTCTTAACAAAAACATGATTTGTTTTAACTTCGGCTGCAATTTTGTTATTCACAATCATATCGTATTTTAAAGTAAAAGAAGTTGTGCCAACTTTTTCAACATAAACTCCGCAAATAATTTCATCACCAAATTTTACCGGTGACTTAAAATCAGCACTTGAGTTAACAATCGGAATTACATATTCTTCATCTAAAAAATAATTATGAGTAAGATTAAGGCTTGCAAAAAACTGTTCGTAAGCAAAGTGTGCAACTTTAAAATAGTTAGCGAAAAAAACAATTCCACCCGGATCAGTATCAGAAAACATAATTTTATATTGAACGCTAAACATTTTGTACCCGTTAATATCTATTTATCAAAAAAAATATTAGTTATATTTCAATTCAAAATTAGTATTTATTTATAAGCTTAGAAAGGATTTTTTGTGGATTTATTATTTTCAATTGTCGCTGTTTTTATTGGATTAATTATTTTATATCAATTATTCATGTACTTAAAATCGAAAAGAAGTGTTGGAAATCAAATTCCGTACAGTGATATAAACTCTGAAATTGCTGATAAAATAAAAAATAAAAAAAGTATTTTATATTTTCATTCTCCAACTTGTTACAACTGCAAAACTCAAACGCCAATTATTGAAAAATTGAAAAGTGAGTTTCAATCAATATTTTCAGTTGATATAAGTAAAGATTTACAAACTGCTAAAGCTTTTGGAATAATGGGCACACCTTCTCTTTTATTTTTGGGAACAAAAACTATTGAAGGTTTTTATGTTGGTGTAAAAAACGAAAAGTTTATTCGTGAGAAACTTCAAAGTTTATCCTAAAGTAAAATGATTCAAAATATGTTCGATATTCTATTTATTATTCATTTAAAATAATTTATGTTAAAAAAAATCATCCCAATTTTATATTTAATAATTATTTCAAGTTTACAAGCTCAGCAAGTTGAAATAAAGAAAACATTTTACACTAATGGAAAAATTGAAACAGAAGGTGAATATGTAAATGGCGAAAAACATGGAACGTATAAAGAGTTTTATGATAATGGAATTCTTTGGAAAGAGTGGAATTTTATAAGCGGAAAAGAAGAAGGAATTTCCAATTGGTATTTTATGGATGGAACTTTAAGCATGATTTGGAATTACCGAAATGGAAAACTTGAAGGCGATGCAACATGGTATTATGAAACCGGCGAAATTTGGTCAATCCCTCATTATGAAAATGACATTCAGCAAGGATTTACAAAAACTTTTTATAAAAGCGGTGCAATTCAAGGCATTTGGCAATATGTAAACGGAAAGCTGAACGGAATTTCAAAATTATTTTTTGAAAACGGAAAGCTTGAAGTCGAACGCAATTATGTAGATGGAAAGCTTGAAGGAATAAGTAAAGTTTATAATAATTATAACGGAGTTGCGCTTGAAGCAAATTATAAAAATGGTGAGCTTGACGGAACTTCATATTTTTATCATCCCGATAAATCAATTAAAGTAATTGACAAATATAATAACGGACAAATTGTAAAACGCATTCGTTATGATATTGTAGGAAATTTTGAAAAAGTTGAAGAAAATTTTACTGATTTATTTGGCGATGGAACAATAAAATCCGAATCAAATTTTAAGGAAGGGAAAATTAGTGGAATAAATAAATATTATTATCCGGGTGGATTTTTAAAGGCGATTCTAAATTATAATAACGAAAAACTGGATTCGGTCTGCAAATATTTTTATGAAAATGGAATTATTAATAAAGAAATTAATTATTCTTATGGATTGAAAGAAGGATTTACTTTTGAATATGACAGCTTAGGACAATTAAAATCTAAATTAAATTATCTGCAAAATGAGTTAAATGGTGAATCAATTTATTATTATAAAAATGGAAGCATTGAAATAAAATTGAATTATGTTAAAGGTAAATTGGAAGGTAAACAAAATATTTATTTTGCTGATGGAAAAGTTGATTCAGAATTTTACTATAAGAATAATTTGTTAAATGGAATGAGCACGAGATATTTTAATAACGGTAAAGTTAGAAATTATGGAATGTTTAAAGATGGAAAAACGGATGGTAAATTTTATGAATATTATGAAAACGGTTTATTGAAGTTTGAGAAAATTTACTCTGAAGATAAATTAGTTTCCCAGATAAATTATAATGAAAAAGGTCGTAGAATTATTAATTAATTTGTTTATCAATTTCAATAAATTCGTTATCTAAATTTAGGTTTAGCTTATAATTTATTTTATCGAGACTTACCTTTTTAAATGGTGAACTCAATTTATTTATTATTATTTTTTCACCAGATTCTGTTTTGGAAAAAATTTCTGCACTTTTATAAATCCAATTTCCATTTTCAAAATCCGCATAATTTGATTTTATTAAAACCGAATTTCTATTGCTCAAAATTCCATCTAAATAAATTTCATCATTCCCTAAAATTTCTTTCCAAAGTAATTTTTGTTCATTCAAATTAACACAAAATGAATTCTTATTTGTGAATCCCAAAAATAAATTTTCATCTTCATTAAATTTTCCCATTGAAAACTTGTCACTAATATAAAAAGTGGTTCCTTCAATTATATTTATAATTTTTGTTTGGTTAATAATATTTTCATTTTCCCAATTGTAAAATGATGCGGCAATTATTTCGCTATTTTCGGAAATTGATAAACCGGAAAAAATTCCATCTTCAACATAAATCGAATCTTCAATTTCTCCGTTCAGATCCAATAAAAAAATTCTATTGTTGAAATTTTCAGAAATTAAAAGTGCAACTTTTTTTGTGTTGCTAACTGAAATTATGCTTTGTTCATTTTGCTGATGGGATTTATAAACGTAATGTTGTTTTTGTAATTGGTTATTTTCGTAAAATTCTACTAAACCTTCTTGAGAAAAAATTAAACAACATTTATAATTATCTAAAACATTTATTTCCGGAATTGACTGATACGGAATTAACGTCTTTGTAAAAAAATATTGGAAAATTCCATTATTTAGAATATTAATTTTTAATTCACGAGTTTCTGAATAATTGTTTCCGGTTATAAATTTTTCAAAAGTAAAATTATTCTGTGCAAAAGCTGAACTAATATTTAGTACAAGTACCAAAAAAAATTTATTTAAAATATTTTTCATTTTAGTAAAATCATTTTTTTTGTTTGAATAAACGAACCAACTTTTAATTGGTAATAATAAACTCCGCTTGATAATTCCTTTGCATCAAAATTAATTTCGTAATTTCCGGGTTTCTGAATTTGATTAACAAATACTTTTACTTGTCTACCTAAAACATCATAAACATGCAATTGTAGAGACGCATTGCCATGCGTCTCTACAATAGGAATTGAATATTGAATTGTTGTAACCGGATTAAACGGATTTGGGTAATTCTGGTAAAGCCGAAATTGATTTACAATTGGATTTGCATCATCAACATTTATAATAATCTCATCAAAATATTGGAGGATCAAATTCATTAATTTAATTCGATCATTTCCATTTTCAATCGCTTCAAAAGGAAAAGAAAGATAAACTAACTTTCCAATCTCAGAACTTTCGCCAAATGTTCCGGTAAATGCAATTCCACCTTTTCTATGCAAACCATCTCTATCGTAATCATAATTATAATTCAAAATTGTTGTTGCACCATTTATTGGTTCAATATCATCAGGAGCAAATTCATAAAAAGTTGAAGTAAATCCATTAAATAATAATCCTTCTCCATTCAATTTATTTAGGATATCCAAACCATCATGCATCAACTTTGATTTTAAATATTGATGATAAAATAATGTGTCGGAAAATTCCGAGTAAGAATGTTGTGTATCTAAATCTTGACCAATGTTACTCCCGGAAATTAAAATATTTCCACCTTGTTCTAAATACAATGCGATTTTATATTGTTCCAAATTTTCAAATGTATTATCGCTAAGCGTATTATCACCAACAAACCAAATTACATAATCATAATTAGTTAAAATAATTTCTTCGTTTTTAACAATATCGTTTGAACACGAAGAAATATTTAATGAAGAATTTTCTAAAAGTGAATTAAAATAAAATGTATTAAAATGATGTTGAGGTTCGTTCCATCTGCTATCGGTGTCGTAACGATTAAAGCCATCAACAATTAATAAATTTGGTGAACTCAGTGAAATTGAAAGAGAATAAATATCACTTTTTGATGATTCATTTCCGGAAGAATCAATTGCCGTTAAGTAAAAGTAAAATTCATTTTTTGCTGAGGGAATTTGAAATAAAGTTGCATTCTCAAAAATAATTTTTGTTGATTCGGAATTTAAAATATTTTCATCAGCAACTAATTTCCAATTATCTAAAGTTCTATCATCCGAATAATAAATTCTATATCCTTTAAGATTATTTATGATATACTTTTCCCAATTAATCTCTATTGAATCATTTTTAGCTAAAACTGATTTTAATTTTGGTGGTAATTTTTGAATGGAAATTGGAACTCTTTTTGAAGTTGAACTTCTCCGAGTATCTTCGGAAAATATTTCAAGTAAATAATTCCCTTCATCCAAAATATCTGTATTTAAAAAATTATTAGGAACCGTAAGTGTTGAATTTATTTGGCTTTCACCATTTCCATTCGTAAGCCAATAAATTGGATCAGAAAGTGTTGCAACATTATCCGCATAAACATTGTGTACGTAACTATCATTTGGTAAAAAATAAAATCTGTATTTAATTCCATTATCATCTGGCACATAAATAATTTGGTTTCCATCTTCTGATAAAATTCTGTATCCTAAAATGTAAGTTCCATTATTAACGTTTGATGAATTTGTTCCGTTCAGATCTCTAACTTTTATTCTAATATCAATATTTCCATTTAACTGGTTTGAAGGAACTTCAATATTAGTTTTATCTTTGAAAAATTTTATTGTACTTGTTTCAATCACCGGCGGGAAAGCATCCGTAAAAGGAGTTAAACCACCTTCTGGTCTAATAGGATTTATTTCCGTTCCCAAACTGCTTGAAGAAGCATCAACTAATTCGCGTTCAATTAAATGCACATGTCCAGCACTCACATAAATTGTACCCAATACTGTTAAACCGGTATAAACTTGCTGCCCAACAGACAAATTTGGATTTGGTACAACATGGTAATAAGTCATGTGTTTTTTTTTGTCATTTATAATTGATCTAATGTTTATATATGAATCGTAACCATTATTCACTAATGAGTAAATAGTTCCGTCCAAGCAAGGGTAAACCGGATTTCCGTCTGGTTCAGAAATATCAACTGCATTATGAAAATGATCAGAACTTCCTGTATTTCTATATTCCGCAAACGCACCCGTAATTCCTTGACTTGTATTTAAAGGAGGCACCGGCCATTGATATTTTGTTGTATCAGATTGAGGGAAGAGATTTATGAATAAAAACGTAAACGTAATTAATAAAAATTTCATCACAGAAATAATTGAATTTGTGATTCAATATAAAAAGATAAATTATAAAATAATATACTGCAAATATATGATTCTGAAAATTGTGTATGAGTTTACATATGTTAAATTGAAAAGACAAATATAAATTTCTGTAAAATATATTTGCAATTTCATTCCTCAAAGATTAATATTTATCTAATTAAAAATTGAAAAGAGGATTTTATGAAGGAAATAAAAGAAGTTTATATAATTGATGCAGTACGAACACCAATTGGTTCATTTATGGGAGCACTAAGTTCTATCCCAGCATCAAAATTGGGAAGTGTTGTTATAAAAGGATTGATTGAAAGAAATAAAATTCCAAATAACATTGTTGATGAAGTAATTATGGGAAATGTAATTCAAGCCGGTGAAGGGCAAGCACCAGCGCGACAAGCAGCAATTGGTGCTGGTCTTGACAGCTCAACTCAATGTATGACAATTAATAAAGTTTGCGGATCGGGATTAAAGTCCATAATGCTGGCGGCTCAATCAATTATGCTTGGAGATGCGGATATAATAATTGCCGGCGGAATGGAGAATATGTCACAAATTCCATATTACGTTAAAAATGTTCGCGGCGGGTACAAAATGGGAGATCAAAAATTAGTTGATGGATTACTTGAAGATGGACTTATTGATGCTTATGATAATATTCACATGGGAAATATTGCGGAAATTTGCGCAGCTGAATATAATATAACAAGGGAAGATCAAGATAATTTTGCAATTGAAAGTTATACAAGAGCTTTAAGATCAATTGATGAAAAGAAATTTGTAAATGAAATTATTCCGGTTGAAATTTCTGATAAAAAAGGCAAAATTATTATTGATACGGATGAAGAACCAAGTAATGTAAATTTTGATAAATTAAAATCATTGCGGACAGTTTTTCAAAAAGATGGAACTGTAACAGCAGCAAACGCTTCTTCAATAAACGACGGAGCATCAGCAATATTATTAATGAGTAAAGAAAAAGCTGAATTTCTTAATCTAAAACCTATGGCAAAAATTATTGCTCAAGCTTCTGCGGCAAAAGATCCAAAATGGTTTACAACAGCTCCAATTGACGCAATAAAAAAAGTATTAACCAAAGCGAATTTAAATATTATTGATATTGATCTTTTTGAAATTAATGAAGCTTTTGCAGTTGTATCTCTTGTTGTAAATCGGGAATTAAAATTAGATCCACAGAAAGTAAATATAAAAGGCGGTGCGGTTGCACTCGGTCATCCAATTGGGGCAAGCGGCGCAAGAATATTAACAACTTTATTACATGCAATGAAAGAAGAAAATTCCAAATATGGACTTGCTTCACTTTGTATTGGAGGAGGAGAAGCATCAGCTTTAATTGTAGAAAGAGTTTAAAATTTTTAAAATAAATGATTTATTTAAACCATTATTAAATACACTATGTCAAATAATAAAATCTTAGGAAAAATTTAAATGCATATAAATTTTACAACAAAAGTTTGGTTCATTTTGCTTTTAATAACTTTTATTAGCTGCTCTGGTATAGAGATAAATAGTAAATGGCGTGAAAATGATATTATTGTTGATGGGAATAAAAAGGACTGGGAGCGAAATCTAAATTATTTTGAAGATGAAAAAGTTGCAATCGGAGTTTTAAATGATTCCGAAAATATATATTTATGCCTCACGACTTCCGATAGATCAAAAGTTATGAAAATATTAAATAATGGATTTACCATTTGGTTCGATTCACAAAATAGTGATGAAGAAATGTTTGGAATTCAATATCCAATTAAAAAAGATTTTGATGATGAAATGAATATGATGATAGAGACAAAAGGTAGAAATGATTTAAATGAAAGAAATAATAAATCTAGACCAAATGAAGATTTTCCAAATAGAATGATTGAAAGATTAAAAGCAGAGCAAAATGAAATATTGATTGTGAATGAAGATAATTTTCCTTTAAATGTTTACAAATTACGGAATGATAGCGGATTAGAAATATCTGTAAATATCGAACAAAATCAATTTGTGTATGAATTAAAAATTCCATTTGCAGAAAATAAATCAAGAAAAGTTTATGTTAATGCCTTTCCAAATGAGGAATTAAATTTGGGATTTGCAACGGGCGAAATGAAAAAACCTGAATTTGAAGCAGGACCTGGAGGCAATAAAAAAGGGGGAATGAGAACACCAGATGAGGGGGATGAAGGAATGACAAATTCGAGAAAACGTGATGGTGGTGGAATGGGTGGAGGACGAGGTGAGGGAAATATGTCAGATTTAATGAAGCCAATAGAATTGGATATTAAAATTTTATTGGCTTCAAAAAATTAAAAAGTTATTTAAACTTTAATTTAATACATTTGTTGGTACATCAACAGTTCTCATAGCATTAAAACTACCGGAAATTGTAATTTCAGCGTCTGTAATAGCATTGTATAGTTTCCCAGTAAATGTGCCAGAAACTTTTCCACCAACTGAGCCATAACTTGAAATTGTGGTTGATCCGCTATTATCCTTCCAGAAGTAAAATTTTGCTAAATCGCCGGAACCTGTAGATAGAGTAATTCCGTTCCCTTGTCCGGATTCTTCTTCTTTAAAGTTATAAGTACCAGTTTTGTTGCTTTTCACATAAATTAAAATTTGAACATCTTCAGGAAATACACCATTAACAACTGTCATTTGAGATGCTGTAGCATAAGTTGAAATGCTGGTGTTAGCTGTTAAAGATTTATTTGTCCAGCCATCTCCATTAATTGAGAGAGTTGTAGAAGATGAATTATTATTATCATCATTATCAGTTGGACTACTATCATCACCGCAAGCAGAAATCATAAATATAAACGAAACCGCCATTAAGAAAATTAAAAAGAACTTATTTGATTTTTGAATATTATCTTTCATAAAATTTCCCCTTTATTATTTATTCTTGAATTGATTTGAACAAACTAAAATACTTATACTAAAATAATAATGATATGATATAAAATACACTAAAAATTTTGC
>JBGSKB010000170.1:0-2644 GCA_041741395.1 Melioribacteraceae bacterium | reverse complement strand
AGCCCAACAAGGTATAGTAATTTACTATACTATTGATAATTCGCAACCAACTTTAAATTCCCTAAAAAATAACGAACCAATAAAAATTGAAAGTTCAACAAATATAAAAGTTGGCGCATTCTTAAATAATTATTTAATCGGAAAAGAAATTCAATTATCGTTTAGTTTTCATAAAGCCTTAAATGCTAATTTATTACTGACAAATAAATATAAGGAACAATATAGGGCAAATGGAGATAATGGAATTATAGATGGATTAAGAGGAACATTAAATTTCAGAGATGGATTATGGCAAGGTTATGAAGGAGTTGATTTTGAAGCAATTATTGATTTGCGGAAAAATGAAAATATTTCTGAAGTTTCTCCAAGATTTATACTCAATACTAATTCATGGATATTCTTCCCAGAATATGTTGAAATTTCACTTTCAGAAGATGGAAATAAATACACTGATTTAAATAAAATTACTAACGATATTCATCTAAAAAATCCTGATATCATAACAAAAGATTTCACTGCAAATTTTGAAAATGTAAATGCTCGATATATAAAAGTAAAAGCAAAGAATATTGAGAAATGTCCAGTCTGGCATCCCGGTGCTGGAGGGAAAACTTGGGTTTTCATTGATGAAATAATTGTGAATTAATTGTGTAGTTAAATTAAAATTGGAGAAATAATTATTAAAAAATTGTTAATTATAATATCATTTTTTATAGTTGTTTCAAACTTTGCACAGTTGGAACATGAAGTCACAGATTATATACCCGAAACTGATCCATTAGTTTTGGAGAAGTTGGAACAATGGCAAGATTTGAAATTCGGACTTTTAATGACATGGGGATTTTATAGCCAATGGGGAATTGTAGAATCATGGTCAATTTGTCCGGAAGATTATGGCTGGTGTGAAAGAAAAAAAGGTAGTAATCCAAATAATTATTTTGAGTACAAAAAAGAATATGAAAATCTAAAGACTACTTTTAATCCAACTAAATTTGATCCCGATAAATGGGCTGCTGCTGCCAAAAATGCCGGAATGAAATATGTCGTCTTTACAACAAAGCATCATGATGGATTTAGTATGTTTGATTCAAAATATACTGATTATAAAATAACTTCAAAAGAAGTTCCGTTTCATACAAATCCAAAAGCTAATGTTACAAAAGAAATATTTAATTCATTTCGTAAACAAGGACTTTGGGCTGGTGCTTATTTTTCTAAACCGGATTGGCATTCTGAATTTTATTGGGATCCATACTTCCCTCCTCTTGATAGAAATGTAAATTATGATCCGGAACTTTATCCGGAAAAATGGAATAAGTTTACCGAATTTACTCACAATCAAATTTTAGAACTTCTTACTGATTATGGTAAAGTTGATATTCTTTGGCTTGATGGCGGTTGGGTTGCTAAACAAAAAAATGATGTTGAAGATTGGTATCATAGAAATGTTAAAGATTCTCCAAGTGGTTTTCTTAAAAGTAAAATTGTAAATCAAGATATTAAGATGGACGAGCTTGTTGTAAAAGCAAGAAAACTCCAACCCGGACTTATTGTTGTTGATCGCGCTGTTAAAGGAAAAAATCAAAATTATCTTACACCAGAAAATACTGTACCAGATAAATCACTTCCCTATCCTTGGGAATCTTGCATTATTGCCGGCGGAGGCTGGGGCTGGGTTTTTGATCCGGTTTATAAATCTTCTCATGATTTAGTTCACATGTTGGTTGATATTGTCTGCAAAGGTGGAAATCTTCTCTTAAACATTGGACCAAGCCCAGAAGGCATTTGGCATGAAGATGCATACAAAAGACTTAATGATATTGGTGATTGGATGAAAGTTAACAGCGAAGCAATTTATGGAACTCGCGCAATTGCTCCTTTCAAAGAAGATAAAATATGTTTCACAAATAAGAAAAACACAAATACTGTTTTTGCAATTTACATGGCTGATAAAGATGAGAAAACTATTCCGGCAAAAATATTTATTTCATCATTTACACCAAAAGCCGGAAGTGAAGTTAGTTTACTTGGATATAACAAACCACTTTCTTGGGAAAAAATCGGAAATGGCACATTAGTTAATATTCCTTCCGATATTCAAAATAATCCTAAATCTAATTTTGCGTTCGTAATTAAGATTAATGAAATTGTAAAATAATTCTTAAGGAATTCTTATGAAAAAATATTTAATGATTTTTTACCTTTTTACATTGATAAATATTTCTGCACAAAATACTGATTCACTCTTTCATGCAAAGATGGAATGGTTTAAAGATGCAAAGTTGGGTATTTTTATTCATTGGGGAATTTACGCAGTAAATGGAATCTCAGAATCTTGGTCATTTTTCAACGGAAGAATTTCTCATGAAGATTATTTAAAGCAAGTTAATGGATTTAAAGCTGAAAAATATGACCCGGATTTTTGGGCAAAATTAATTAAAGATAGCGGAGCAAAATATTCAGTAATTACTTCGCGTCATCATGATGGATTTTCTCTCTGGGATACAAAACTTGGGAATCTAAATTCTGTTAAAAGTTCTGCAGCAAAAAAAGATGTTCTTACACCATTTGTAAATGCTTTACGAAAAAATGATTTAAAAGTTGGTCTCTATTATTCCCTTCCCGATTGGTCTCATGAAGATTA
>JBGSKB010000169.1:0-26811 GCA_041741395.1 Melioribacteraceae bacterium | reverse complement strand
AAATAATCGGAATTAAATTGAGTCTAAAATGAAAAATATAATTTTTATTTCAATACTAATTTTTTCTTATTCATCTTTTGCACAAACACAAAAATATTCTTTAGAAGAAATTATTCATTTAGGAATTCTAAACAGCAAAACATTAAAAATATCTGATGCAAAACTTTTGACTGCTACGGCAAAAGTAACGGAAATTAATTCACAAAGATTTCCGCAATTAAAATTTAATGCATCTTATATGCGTTTAAGCGATGTTCCTCCATTTGAAATTTCCATGCCGTTTTTGCCAAATCCAATTAGAATTCAAGACGCTATTTTAAACAGTTATAATTTTAAACTATCACTGCAGCAGCCAATATTTACGGGCTTTAAATTGTCTTCGCTAAATTCTGCGGCAAATTATAATTTAGAATCAACGGAGCTGGAATATTCAAAAGAAATTAATGAAGAAGCATTTAGAATTATTTCTTCATTTTGGAATGTTTACAAAATTGAAAATGCAAATAATATTGTTGATGAAAATCTCCAAAGTTTGGAAGCTCATATAAAAGATTCAAGAAATTTTTTAGAAAACGATTTAATCACAAAAAATGATTTACTAAAAATTGAAGTACAATATTCTTCTGTTCAATTAAAAAAAATAGAAGTTGATAATTCGCTTCAAATTGCAATAGCGATGTTAAATAAAACAATTGGGAATGAAATTTCAAATAAAATTGAAATAAAAACACAAGAAATAATTTTTAGTAAAACAGAATTAGATTTTAACGAATTATTAAAAGAGGCAAAATCTAATCGATTTGAAATTCAAGCATTATCAAAAAAGTTATTAGCAAGCGAAGAACAATATAGCGCAAGTAAATCCGGTTGGTATCCATCAATATTTTTGATTTCAGATTTCTATTACAGTCGACCAAATCAAAGAAGATTCCCTCAAAAAGATCAATTTGATGATACTTGGGATGTTGGCATTTCTCTCAGTTGGGATATTTGGAATTGGGGATATAATTCTTCACAATCACAACAAGCAGAAAGTAATTTAATACAATTGGAAACAAGTAAAGCACAGATTGAAGATGCAATCGAAATTGAAGTTTTCAATACATATTTACAGCTTCAAGCTGCAATTAAAATAGTTGAATTAAATAAATTAACATTAACTCAGACAGAAGAAAATTACAGAATTACAAATGATAAATACTTGGTTCAATTGGTAAACGCTACTGAATTGATTGATGCGGAAACTTCACTTTATTCGGCCAAAACTGAATTGTTAAATTCTTTAATCGATTACGAATTAGCAAAAATTAAATTAGATAAAGTTGTAGGGAAGAAAATCTATTAAAAAGGATTTAGGAGCAAGTAGATAGAAGTTAGTCTTATTCTAACTCCTTATTACTTTCTCTTGTTACTAAAATATGTTTTCTATAGAAGTAAATAACTTAAATAAAACTTTCGGCAAATTCGTTGCTGTAAATAATATTTCATTTAAAGTGAAAGCCGGAGAAATATTTGGATTTCTTGGTGCAAACGGTGCCGGTAAATCTACAACAATAAAAATGCTTTGCGGATTGCTCGAACCAACAAGCGGCGACGCTATAGTCGGTGATTACAGTATAAAATCACAATCGGATTTAGTAAAAAAAAATATTGGATATATGTCGCAAAGATTTTCACTTTATAACGATTTAACAGTTAAAGAAAATATAAGATTTTTTGGGGGGGTTTACGGTTTAGAAGGAAAAGAACTTAATCAAAGAATGGAATGGATTTTAAAGACTGCAAATTTAATTGGTAAAGAAAATCTTTTAACCACTTCACTTCCCGGAGGAATAAAACAAAGACTAGCATTAGGTACAGCAGTAATTCATAAACCAAAGATTGTTTTTCTTGATGAACCAACAAGCGGGGTTGATCCAATTTCAAGAAGATCTTTTTGGGATTTAATAAATGAACTTTCTGCCGAAGGAATAACAGTTTTGGTAACAACTCATTATTTGGAAGAAGCTGAATATTGCGGAAACATTATTTTAATAAACGCCGGAAACCTAATAGCAGAAGGTAATTCAAAGGTTTTAAAAACAAAATATCTACAAAATCCAATTTATGAAATTCAATGCAGTAATATTGTTGATGTTATGGAATTGTTTGATAAATCTGAAATTGTTGATGAAACATCAATCTTCGGGAATTCAATTCATATCATTACAAATAACAATTTTGTAAATGAAAATCAGATTTATGCTGAGCTAAAAAAACTCCCGAATATTCAAATAAATAAAGTTGAGAAAATTGTTCCAACTTTAGAAGATGTATTTATTCATTTGCTTGAAAAGGATAAAAAGTGAGCATAAATAGAATTCTTGCAATTGCAAAAAAAGAATTCAAACATTTGTTTAGAGATTTCAGAATGTTATCTATTCTCCTTCTCTTCCCCGTATTTTTATTGATTGTTTTTGGTTATGCGGTAAATTTTGATGTGAGAAATATTAAGCTTGCGGTTTATGATCAGAACAACACAGAACTTAGCAGAGAGTTTTATAATTCGTTAATTTCATCTGACTATTTCCAAATTTCACATTTTATAAAAAGTGATAGCGAAGTTAAAGTTGTTCTCGATGAAAAAATTGCGCAATGTATTCTTATCGTACCAAAAGATTTTTCACAAAAATTTTATTCAAAAGAAAATGTAAAAGTTCAATTTCTCACAGATGGTGTTGACGGTAACACCGCAACAATAATTCAGAATTACGTTAATGCAGCAACAGCAAGTTTTAATTCACAAAAGACAAATCATATTCTTGAACAAAAAGGAGTAAAATCTTATATCCCATTTGATTTCCAGCCAATTTTCTGGTTTAACAAAGATTTATTAACAACACGATTTTTAATTCCCGGACTTATAGCAATGATTTTAGTAATTGTTGCGGTGGTTAGCGTTTCACTTTCATTAGTTAGAGAAAAGGAACGTGGAACAATTGAGCAAATAAATGTTTCACCTATAAAAATATTGGAATTATTATTAGGAAAAACTTTTCCTTACATTGTTGTAGCTCTATCAAATGCTATTTTCATTTTGATAGTCGGCTACCTCCTTTTCGACGTTGAAGTTAAAGGAAATTTATTTTTATTAGCATTTACAACGATTATATTTTTATTTACATCAACAAGCATTGGAATTTTTATTTCAACAATTTCTGATTCGCAGCAAATAGCATTTACAATTTCTACAATGGTTTCGCTGCTTCCGTCTGTTATTTTATCGGGATTTATTTTTCCAATTGAAAGCATGCCAACATTAATTCAGATTTTAACAAACATAACTCCTGCAAAATTTTTTATAAAAATATTACGTGCAATAATTTTACGCGGCGTTGGGATAGAAGCAATTTGGGATCAGATTATATATTTGTTATTGTTTGCTGGAATCCTTTTAATGTTTGCAAGTAAGATCTATTTGAAGAAGGAAAATATTTGATGAAAATAATTTTGAATATTATCAAAAAAGAATTTTCCCAATTTAAACGTGATCCTAAAATGTTTGGAATTGTTTTAATTGCTCCGGTTGTACAATTACTATTTTTAGGTTATGCGGCAACAATGGATGTTAACAATGTGCACATTTTATTTTTAGATCAAGATAAAACTGAAACAAGTCGCAATTTTATTGAACGATTTGAAAGCTCCGGATTTTTTTCAATTGATTATTACGCGGAAAACTATGACGAATTAACCGAACAAATTAATAAAGCAAATGTTCTGGTAGGATTTGTAATTCCTAAAGATTTCTCAAAAAATATTAATAAAAATGTAACAGTAAAACTTCAAGCAATATTTGATGGCTCCGATGGAAACACCGCTTCAATTGCCGCTGGATATATCACAAAAATAATTTCTGAATATTCCCAAAATATTGTGATGGATTACAGAGAAAAAAAAGGATTGAAAGTTTTGCCTGTCGGTCAAATTTCCACTGAAGTTAGAACTTGGTATAATCCTTATTTGAAAACAAGATACTTCATGGTTCCGGCAATTGTTGGATTATTGTTAAGTATTATTACATTAATTTTAACTTCACTTGCTGTTGTTAAAGAAAAAGAAATTGGAACTCTTGAACAAATAATTGTTACTCCAATAAAACCATTTCAATTAATTATTGGGAAACTTGTTCCATTTATAATTTTAGGATTTATTTCTGTAATTCTTGTAATAACAATGATGAATATTTTATTCGGTATTCCTGTAAGAGGAAGCATAATATTTCTGCTATTTGCATCGTTCTTCTATATTCTTTCCACTTTGGGATTAGGGCTTTTTGTTTCAACTATTTCCAAAACTCAACAGCAAGCAATGATGATAGCTATTTTCGGAATTATGATGCCGATGGTTTATCTTTCCGGATTTGCTTTTCCATTAGAAAACATGCCTCAAATCTTACAATACGTTAGTTATTTAATTCCACTAAGATACTTTATTACAATTATTCGCGGTGTAGTTTTAAAGGGAATTGGATTTACTGATCTTTGGCAAGAAACAACAATTTTATTTTTAATGGGAATTTTAATTTTACTTTTTAGTTCGCTCAGATTTAGAAAAAAATTAGATTAAAAAATATTCTTCATTTTTATAAATATGAATATCCATCAAAAAATATTTTAATCGTCTAAATTTTATAAAATATGTCTGTTACATAAACTACAATAACAATATCTTTATATCAAAAAAAATTTATTTGGAATAATTTTGCAAGTTCTCACTCAAAAGAAGATATTTATATTCTGGCTTCCGCTTGCCGCTACTTGGTTGATGATGTCTTTTGAAGGTCCGTTTCTCGCTGCAATAATTGCAAGATTAGTTGATCCAAAATATAACTTAGCTGCTTATGGAGTTGCCTTTTCATTTGCATTAATTATTGAAGCTCCCGTAATTATGATGATGAGTGCTTCAACAGCTTTGGTAAAAGATTATTCATCATTTAAAAAATTAAGAAATTTTAATTTTCTAGTTAGCGGAATAATAACTTCATTTATGCTAATTATTCTTTCACCTTCAATTTTTAATTACATTGCAATAGAATTAATTTCCCTTGAAAAAGAAGTTGCAAGATTAACTTACAAAGCTTTCTTTGTTTTGCTACCTTGGCCCGGAGCTATTGGTTACCGCCGGTTTTACCAAGGAATAATGATTAGGAACAATCTTACAAAACGTGTTGCATACGGAACTGTCATTCGTTTAGTAATGATGTCATTAACCGCAATATCACTTTTTAGTTTGACAAATATTGATGGAGCTGTTGTCGGTGCTTTTTCATTATCAGTTGCCGTAATTTCAGAAGCAATTGCAAGTCGATTCATGGTTAATAATATTTTATTAAAAATTAAAAACGAAATTGTTTCTTCAAGGCAAATTTTAACTTATAAAGAAATACTTAATTTTTATTATCCTTTGGCTTTAACTTCTTTTATCGGACTCGGAGTTCATCCTTTAGTCGCTTTTTTTATTGGTCAAAGCAGAATGTCATTAGAATCACTTGCCGTTCTTCCAGTAATAAATTCTTTAGTATTTATTTTTAGAAGTTTAGGATTGTCATACCAAGAAGTTGTAATTGCTTTGGTTGGTGAAAAAGGTGAACAATATTTCCCTATTGTAAAATATGCAAAAAGGTTGGGATTAGTATTAGCGTTGGGTTTAATAACAATTGCAATAACTCCAATTTCATATTTTTGGTTTAGTACAGTTTCTGGACTTTCAAAAGAACTAAGTACATTTTCTGTATTTCCAACAATAATAATTTCTATTATGCCAGCATTTACTGTTTTAATTTCGTTGCAGCGTGCATTTCTTGTAGCCTTCAAAAATACAACACCAATTACATTAGCAACAATTATTGAAGTTACAGTAATTATTGTTTCTCTTTTTGTTTCAATAAAAATATTTGATTTAACCGGAATAACTTCTTCAATGATTGCTTTTATTGTAGGAAGAATTTGTGCAGTTGTTTTTTTGCAAATTCCGTACAACAGAATTAAAAATAAATTAATTATTCATGAATAATTAATTTGAATCCAATTCCATGAACGTTTATAATTTCTATTGATTCATCTTCGCGTAAATAATTTCTAAGTTTTGTAACATAAACATCCATACTTCGCGAAGTAAAATAATTATCATCTTTCCAAATATTTTTAAGTGCGGTTTCACGAGTTAAAGTTTCGTTATTATTTTCACAAAGCAATTTCAACAATTCATTTTCTTTGGAAGTTAGCGTAATAGATTTATCAGAAATTGTCAGCATTCTTTTTTGATAATCAAAACTAAACTTGCCGATATTATAAATTAAATTTCCACTCTGATTTATTGAATTTACAGATCTTCTAATTACTGCATTTATTCGCAAAATTAATTCTTCTGTATTAAATGGTTTTGTGATATAGTCATCGGCGCCAATATTGAAGCCTTCAACCTTATCTTTCAACATAGATTTTGCTGTTAGAAATATTATTGGAATGTTTTTATTTATTTCTCTAATTTCTTTTGCAAGAGTAAAACCATCTTTTCTCGGCATCATTACATCAAGAATGCATAAATCAAATTTGTCTTTTTTAAATGATATTAATCCCTCTTCACCATTTTTACAAAGTTCTACTTGATATTTTTTTAAGGATAAATATTCGCTTAAAATATTTCCCAAATTCAAGTCATCTTCGACCAATAAAATTTTATACTTTTTCATTAAGATATTCTTGGTAAATTAATTATAAATTTTGATCCTTTATTTTTTTCACTTTCGACAAATATTTTCCCTAAATGCGCTTCAATAATTTTCTTAACTGTGCTTAATCCAATTCCGTTTCCTTTTACATCGTGAATGTTTCCGGTAGGAACTCTAAAAAAAGTATCAAATATTTTATCATGATATTTCTTGTCAATCCCAATTCCATTATCTTCAATTACAATTTCAAAGGATGAATTACTGTTCATTGTTGATATTTTTATTTCCGGATTGCCAGAATTATATTTTATAGCATTATCAATTAAGTTGCTTAGAGCATTCGTAATTTGAAGTTTATCCACCGATAAATTAAATTCCGCTGCTTTTAAATCAAGAATAATTTTCCCAAATTTTTTATTTATAGTTAAATCAAATTTTTCGTAAACGTCATTTATAATTTTGTGAATGTTTTCATTTGTTTTATTTAATGTAAATTTACTGCTTTCTAATTCGGCGGCAGATAAAATTGTTTCTACCATATTCGTTAATCGCTGTGATTCATTCTTAATTATTGCTGAATATTTTTTTGTATCAATTTCTTTCTCTTCCCTAATAACATCGGCTGCTAATGAGATTGTTGAAATTGGAGTTTTAAATTCGTGCGTAATATTATTTAACAAATCATTTTTCACTTCCGTTATTTTCTTTTGCTTAATCAACATTTTAATTGTTAGATAAAACAAAATAATTATAAGAGAAGTTAGAATTGCTGAAATTTGAAAAGTCCACCAAATTGATTTAAACAAGAATGATTCCCGTTTATAAAAATGTATTGCTAAATAATTTTGATTACGAGTAAAATCATTAGGAAAAAGTTTTACTTTATAAGTGGATTCAATAATATCATTTTTATCGAAAATATTTTTTGAAAATACTACACTATCGTTACTCATAATTCCAAAACCAAGATTTGTTCTGATTCCGTAGTTACTAAGTTCCCAACTTAATAACGAATCAATTTTTTGTTTATTTATTCTACTAAGAATATCAATTTTTTTTTCAGTAAAAACCAAATCTTCAAAAACATTTTCAATAATTTTAGTTTTTTTGTGAATCAAAGTATCAAGATTTCCATTCCAAATTATTGTTTCTTGAATTGTACTATCTCCATTTTCCTCAATATTTTTCACCACTTTCATTCTTGTAAAATTTGTATCGTTTTTCCCCGAAACGTTAATTGTTAAAACACTACTTTCGTCAGTGTTAAAAACCATCACATTATTTTTTACGTAATTTTTATGTTTAATTAAGTTTTTCTTTGTGTGATTTTTACCAATAAAATCAACACTATCGGAACTTTTAGGTGATATTTCTCTTATTAAGATTTTTGACGTTTCTTTATTCTCAATCGATTTTGCCAAATCGCTCAAAGCACTTGCAACATTTTTGTTAAACTTTTCTTCTTCTAATTTTAATGCTAAGTTAATCCAGTAAAATTGAATAGCGATTAATCCAATAACCGCAAATGTAATTAACGCAACTATTATTTTTAATGATTTTTCTTTCATGTGCTAAAATTATTGTTAAGTAATGAAAAATGCTTGATTTTAACATTTTTTAACAAATATTAAGATTGTTTTAACATTATTTGTTGCAGCAAAATTTTATTTTCACTGTAGAAGAATTATAAATTACTATACCAAAAGGAGTAAAAATGAAAACCAAATCAATATTAACAATAATTACAATTTTTTTATTTACATCTTTTCTTTCAGCACAAGAAAAAGACTTAAAAGGAAAATTGAAAGAAATTAAAGATGCAAAAAAAATTGTAGTAACAACAGAAAAGGGTGATGTTGTTTTTGAAGGTGACGAAGTTGGAAAATTATTGCAGAGAATGAAATCACCAGAAAAAATGAAACGCATAAAAGTAATTTCTGAAGATGATGAAATTATTACCGAAAATATTGAAGGAATGGATGAAGATGATGCAGACATATTAATTTGGAAATCCGAAGACGGCGAAGAAAAAGTTATTAAACACAAAGGTAAAGGTCATAAAATGATGATGTTTAAAAACGATGACGAAGATTTTGATATAATAGAGAATAAGAAAACTGTAAAAGTAACAGTTGATAAAGAAAATGATGAAAAAACTGTAACTGTAACCACTAAAGAAAACGGTGAAAAAAAAGTTGAAACATTTAAAGGAAAAGAGGCAGATGAATATTTAAAGAAAATGGGAAATGATGAAAATATGAAAATTAATATAAGCGATGATTCCGATTCGATAAATATTTGGGTTGAAAAAGGTGATAAAATTAAAAATAGAATTGAGAAAAATGTTAACGTAAGCGAAGAAAACAGTATTAAAAAAGTAACAGTAACTACTATCGAAAATGGTGAAGAAAAAGTTGAAACTTTTATTGGTGAAGAAGCAGAAAAATATTTACAAAAAATGGAAAGTGAAAATGATGGAAAGAAAATTATTAAAAAGAAGATAATCGTAAAATAATCACTCCTAAATAACTGCTGAATAATTTAATTATTCGGCAGTCTTTTTACCAATTCAATATTTATTTTGTATGATGTTGTTCCCTCAATAAAACTTAAAATAAACCGATTATTAAATGGGAATTTTAAAAGAGGGGGAAATGCATAAACTCAATATTAAAAATTGGAATATATTCAGCAAAATTTTAACACTTACTTTAATTGCTATTATTCCTTTTACACTTTTTTTGTTTTTGGAAATATTACCAAATTTTAAGCAAACGATGCTTGAAGATAAACGGGAAAATATCAAACAAGCTGTTGAAGTCGCCTATGGAATTATTGCTAATCTTGAAAAAGATTATAAAGCTAACAAAATATCTTTGCAAGACGCACAAAAAGAAGCAATTCATCAAATTCAAGAAATTAGATTTGGAAATAATAATTATTTCTGGATAAATGATGATTACCCCAATATGATCATGCATCCCTTCAAACCAGAACTAAATGGAAAATCATTAAGAGAATTGAAAGATCCCAATGGTATTTATTTGTTTAACGAAATGGCAAAAGTCTGTAAAAATAATGGTGATGGATATGTAGATTATTATTGGCCAAAACCAGGATTTGATAAACCCGTTCCAAAAATTTCTTATGTGAAATATTTTAAAAATTGGAATTGGATAGTTGGCGCCGGATTATATGTAGATGATGTTGATAAAAACATTGCAGATTTGTCTTACAGAATTTTCCAAATTTTTGGTGTACTATCACTAATTTCATTAGGTTTAATAATTTTTAGCAGCATCAGAATATCTAAGCCAATTAAAGATTTAGCTAAAGCTGCAGAATCCATGGCAAATGGTCAATCTAATGTTGAAGTTAAAATTGCTTCCAATGATGAAGTTGGTAAACTTGCAGTGAGTTTCAATAAAATGAGTAAAAATATTCAAAACTCAATTGAACAAATTAACCAGAAATCAAAAGAAGCTGAAGAAGCAGCAGTTGCAGCCAAACTTTCACAAAAGGAATCTGAAGAAAAATCTGAATATCTATCAAAAAGTGCTTTAATTATGTTAAATGCAATGGAAAAAGCAGCACAAGGAGATTTAACAATATCTATAAACGTCCCAAATACTAATGATGATATTGGTAAACTTTTTGAAGGTTTCAATTATGTAGCAAATAATATGAGTTCATTATTGTATAAAGTTAAAAATACAGCAAATATTAATACAGCCTCCACAAATGAAATATCTGCTACAATGGAGCAAATGTCTGCGGGTGCTCAAGAACAAAGCAGTCAAGCTGAAGAAATTGCAACAGCAGTTGAAGAAATGACAAAAACAATTTTGGAGACTTCCGTTAATTCAACAACGGCATTTGAATCATCAACTAAATCAAGCAATCATGCATTATCCGGATTAGAAAAGGTGAAACAATCAAAAATGAAAATGCAGAAAATAGTTGATACAAATGAAACGACTTCCGCAACAATTACTACTTTAGCACATAGAACAAGTCAAATTGGAAACATTGCAAAAGTAATAAATGAAATTGCTGATCAAACAAATTTATTAGCATTAAACGCTGCAATTGAAGCTGCAAGAGCCGGGGAACAAGGTCGTGGTTTTGCTGTTGTAGCAGATGAAGTTAAAAAATTAGCAGAACGTACCACTTCGGCAACTAAAGAAATTGCATCAACAATTAAAGAAGTTCAAAATGATGCACAATTAGCAAATTCTGAAATGATAAATTCAAAAAATGTTGTATTTGATGGAATGCAAAATATTATTGAACTTGAAAAACTTTTAGATGAAATTAGCAGTAATGTTGAAAACGTAAAAGAACAAATAAATCAAGTAGCTACAGCAAATGAAGAACTCTCTACAACCGCAGAACAAATTGGACGAAATGTTCATGGAATTTCAACAGTTTCAAATGAAAATTCTCAAGGAATTCATCAAGTATCACATTCAATTGCTGAGTTGCTAAAAAACTCTGAAATTTTATTAAATCTTGTTTCAACTTTCAAAGTAAATGATGTGGATGATTCACCAAAGGAATTTATCAGAAACAAAAAAATACACTCTTTTTCAAAAGTATAACTCTAAAACTTCATTAAAAAAAATCGGTTAACTATTAACTGATTTTTATTTTTCCCACAATATAAAAATGTGTTATGTTATTTTTATATTTAAACCATAAACTTTTCTAAAAAACAATAATGATTGAAATCGTAAATCTGCATAAATCTTTTGGCGGTAAAGAAGTATTAAAGGGAATAAATCTAACAATTGAAGAAGGTGAAACCAGTGTAATTATTGGCAAGAGCGGAAGTGGAAAAAGTGTTTTACTAAAGCATATTGTTGGTCTAATTTTCCCGGATTTGGGTTATATAAAAGTCGGAGGAAAAATTGTTGATCCTCACAATTCAAAAGAACTTTATAACATCAGAAGAAAATTTGGATATTTATTTCAAGGTGCTGCATTGTTTGATTCTATGACTGTCGGTGAAAATATTGCGCTTCCAATTGTTGAAAATGATTTTAAATTTTCTTCAAGTGAATTAAATTCCAAAATTCAAAAAATGTTAGAATTAGTAAATTTACCTGGAACTCAAAACCTAAAACCTTCAGAACTTTCCGGAGGAATGAAAAAAAGAGTTGGTCTTGCAAGAGCATTAATTACTGAACCCGAATATATTTTATACGATGAACCAACTACCGGACTTGATCCAATCATGTCGGATTCGATTGATGAACTTATTAAAAATCTTGCTGATCAGTTGAACGTAACATCAATTGTTGTAACGCATGATATGTTCAGCGTAAAAAATGTTGCAGATGAAATTGCAATGGTTCACGAAGGTAAAATTTATTTTAAAGGAACACCAAATCAAATTATTGCTTCTGATGATAAAATAATTAAAGATTTTATAAATCGAACTGGATTTTGAATTTCTAAATGGCGAAAAATACAATAAAATATATATGCACAAATTGCGGATTTGAATCATTAAGATGGATTGGTAAATGTCCAAATTGCGAAGAGTGGAATTCATTCTCTGAAGAATTTGTTGAATCAAAAACAAAAAAGTCAAAACAAAAAGTTAGCGAAGAAAATATTTTTAAACTTAGTAAAGTAAATTCACAAGAAGATATTAGAATAAAAACAAATCTAAATGAGTTTGATAGAGTTTTAGGAGGCGGATTAATTATTGGTTCTGTAGTTTTAATCGGCGGCGATCCGGGAATTGGGAAGTCAACTTTAGTAATGCAAGCAGCTTCATCAATAAAAGTCAAAGTGCTTTATGTAACCGGTGAAGAATCTGTTAAACAAATTAATCTACGAGCAAAAAGATTAAAAGTCAACGAAGAAAATATTTTCATCCTTTCTGAAACCAATCTTGATATTATAACTTCAGCAATTGATAAATTAAAACCTGAAGTTGTAATTATTGATTCAATTCAAACAACATTTAAACCGGAATATGATAATGCTCCCGGAACTGTTACGCAAATTAGAGAATGCACAAATTTTCTAATGCAGCTTGCAAAAACTTTGAACTTTTCTGTTCTGTTAATCGGACATGTAACAAAAGAAGGATTTATTGCCGGACCAAAAGTTTTAGAACATATTGTTGATACAGTTCTTCAATTTGAAGGTGAAAAAAATTATTCGTACAGAATTTTACGTGCGCAAAAAAACCGTTTTGGAAATACAAATGAAATTGGAATTTTTGAAATGCATGATGATGGCTTGACAGAAGTCAAAAATCCAAGTCAAATATTTCTTAGTGAACGCAGTGAAAATGTTACTGGTGCTGCCGTTACGGCAACTATTGAAGGTTCACGTCCTGTATTATTGGAAGTTCAAGCTTTGGTAACTCCAACAAATTTCGGAAATCCTCAAAGGGTTACAACCGGATTTGATTACCGCAGACTTTCAATTTTATTGGCGGTTTTAGAAAAACGTGCCGGTTTAAAACTTTCAATACAAAATGTTTTCTTAAATATTGCCGGCGGATTAAAAATTGATGAGCCCGCAATTGATTTGGCAGTTTGTGCAGCAGTTGCCTCCAGTCTCAAAAATCAAGCAGTGAAAAATAATTTTGTTGTTTTAGGTGAAGTTGGATTAGGCGGTGAAATTAGAAGTATAAGTCATATTGATAAAAGAATTCAAGAAGCAGAAAAATTAGGATTTGATAATATCATATTACCTGTAAATAATATGAAAACTCTTAAAAGCAAAAATCATATTAAACTAATTGAGGTTGATAATATTACTGATGCAATAAATAAAATTTTATTTTAGATTATTTTTTAAAGTCTAAAATTTTGGTCGAAGTATGAAATTAAACAAATCTAAACATTGTTTAAATTGCCACAAAGATATTGATTATGCAAACTATTGCTCCAACTGTGGACAATTGAACACTGATAAAAAACTTACATTTAAACAATTACTAAATGATTTTTTAGGCGATTATTTTACTTTCGATTCAAAATTTTTCAAAAGTCTAATTCCACTTTTAATCAAACCTGGTCATTTAACAAGAGAATACCTTAGCGGAAAAAGAGTTAGTTATATATTGCCTTTACGCTTATATATATTTACAACTTTCGTTTTCTTTTTTGTTGTTACTCTAAATACAAAAATAGATCTTGATAAGTTTAATACAAGTTTAACAGACTCCACTTTTGTTAATGAATCTATTATTGATACAACAGATGCGTTTTCCAATAAAATAAATAAAGGACTTAATACCGATGTCTCTTATTCTATTGACTCAACTAAGTCCAAAAAGGAAGTTTTGGTTGAGGGTCCAGGTTTTAAATTTTCTATTGGTAAAGACAAAGAAAACAGAAATCCAATTGTTAGATATTTTAATAATAAATCGAAATATTTAGCAAGTTTTGGCAAAGAAAGTTCTACTTTATTTTGGAAAGAAGTAATAAATCAAATTCCGAAGGTAATGTTTATTTTGTTACCGCTTTTTGCTCTATTTTTAAAACTTTTATATATAAGAAGGAAGATACTTTATATTGAACATCTGGTGTTTTCACTTCACATCCATACATTTATTTTTATAGTATTAATTATATCTATTTTCATTCCCAACATATATATAATTATGGTGCTCATTTTAATAATTTTGATTTATTTATTTTTATCGTTGCTAAATTTTTACCAGCAATCAGTTTTAAAATCTTTGTTAAAATTTGTACTTCTAATTGCCATATATTTAATAACATTACTACCTACATTTCTATTATTAACTTTTCTTGCAATGGCAAGTATATAAAAGAGTTTGTCTTAAAAGTAATAATTTATAAAAAATGAAACGCTGAAAACGCTGATTTTTTATGATTTTCGCAGATTTAAAATTTGAAAAATTACTTAAACCGATCACTAAAATTAACTTATTTTTTTCATTCAATACAAAAATGTAAAGAGATGAAAATTATAAAATATACTTACTCAAATCTCTATTCTTAACAATTTTATCAAGTTTTTCATTTACCATTTCTCCGGAAATTAAAACTTTTCCTTCCGGCATTTTATCTGGAACATCAAATAAAATATCTTCCAACAATGTTGTTAAAATTGTATGAAGTCTGCGAGCACCAATGTTTTCAACTTCTTCATTTACAATTGTCGCAATTTTAGCAATCTCTTTAATTGCGCTATCTTCAAAAACTATTTCTACATTTTCTGTTTCTAAAAGTGCGGCATATTGCTTTAACAATGCATTTTGCGGAAGTGTAAGTATTTTAATAAAATCTGCTTCGGTTAAACTTTTTAGTTCAACACGAATTGGAAATCTTCCTTGTAATTCGGGAATTAAATCCGATGGTTTTGAAACGTGAAAAGCTCCTGAAGCTAAAAATAAAATGTGATCAGTTTTAACTGGTCCATATTTTGTGTTAACAGTAGAACCTTCAACAATTGGTAAAAGATCTCTTTGCACACCTTCTCTGGAAACATCTGGACCGTTATGTCCACCTTTGCTTCCGGCAATTTTATCTATTTCATCAAGAAATATAATCCCCGTTTCTTCAACTCTTCTAACTGCTTCTTTTTGCACATTATCCATATCAATAAGTTTTTGAGCTTCTTCTTGTGCCATTACAGTTCTGGCTTCTTTAATTGTTGTTTTTTTTTTCTTTTTCTTTTTGGGAAGCATATTGCCAATTATTTCTTGAATATTCATTCCCATATCATCCATACCAAACGGGCCGACAACTTGCATTCCAACTGCTGCAGTTGTTGAATCAAACTCAATTAATTTATCATCGAGCTCACCTTTTTTTAATTTTTCGCGCATCCATTCTCTTGTTTTTTCATTTCTGATAACTTCATCATTTTCACCATTCTCTCCTTCTACATTTGTCTTAATTGTAGTTTTAACAGGAGGAATTAATAAATCAAGAATTTTTTCTTCAGTTAAAGTATTTGCTTTTTCTTGAACCAATTCTGTTTGTTCTGATTTCACCATATTAATTGCAAGCTCAGTTAAATCTCTGATCATTGATTCAACATCTCTTCCAACGTAACCAACTTCTGTAAATTTTGAGGCTTCAACTTTATAAAATGGTGCACCGGTAAGTTTAGCCAATCGCCGAGCAATTTCTGTTTTACCGACACCGGTTGGTCCAATTAGAATAATATTATTCGGCATTATTTCTTCTTTAAGTCCTTCGCCGACTTGCTGTCTTCTCCATCTATTCCTTAATGCAATTGCAACTGCTCGCTTTGCATCATCTTGACCAATTATATATTTATTAAGTTCATTAACAATTTGTGATGGTGTTAAATTTTTCATTTTATCTTTCTTCACAATTTATTTCCCTATAGTTTCAACATTAATTTTATCGTTTGTATAAATACAAATTTCAGAAGCAACTTTTAAAGCTTCTTTCACAATTTCATCTGCACTTAAACTACTGTATTTAACCAGCATTTTCGCAGCTGATAAAGCGTACATTCCACCGGAACCAATTGCAATAATTTTATCATCCGGTTCTATTACATCTCCGGTACCGGAAACTACAAAAGTTTTATCGGGTGAAACTACTGCCAAAAGTGCTTCAAGTTTTCTTAAATATTTATCAGTTCTCCAATCTTTTGCTAATTCCACAACAGATCTTTCAACATTGCCGCGGTATTGATCTAATTTTTCTTCAAATTTTCCGAGAAGTGTAAATGCATCTGCAGCAGATCCGGCAAATCCAACTAAAACTTTTCCTTCCAACAATTTTCTAATTTTCATTGAATTGTGTTTCATTATTGTATTGCCAAGCGTTACTTGTCCGTCTCCGCCAAGTGCCGCAACTCCGTTGTGGATAACGCCCAACACAGTTGTTGATCTTATTTTTCTTTCCAAAATTTTCTCCGTTAAACCAAATTTATTAACAATTCTTTTATTTTAGAAACATCAATAAAGTCATTTCGAAAGAGCAAAGCGATTGAGAAATCATATAATATTAGAGATTTCTCTCCCGACAAAAAACCGGGATCGAAATGACAAGTTTTTTCTATGTCTTTATAATGGTTCTTTCTGTTTTTGTTCCAGCTTTTCTTTCCATTCAAAAAATGGAGATACATAAGGAAAAGCTAAAATTGTTCCGCCAAATCCCATATATCTCAAAACAATCATTTGAACATTATTTAATTTCAAAGAATTTAACAATTCTTCGTTTACTGATATTCCATATTTTTCAGCAAGTTCAACTGTTTTATTTTCTAAATTTTCTATTGCTTTATTATATAAAATCTTTTCTTTCGTTAGTTCAATATTTTCTTGGGTGTTATTATCAATTTTTAATTCTTTTTTATCAATTAGCTTAAAGAGTGAATATTTTCCTTCAATCCCAAGCGGACCATAAACATCGCCAATTTCCATTGTTGATGCTATTTTTCCTATTTCTCCAAATTCTGATTCTGAAAAATATTCAAATTCTCCGCCATTTAATTTTACTTCATTTCTTTTTGTATGAATTGAAGCAAACTTTTTTAATTCTTCAGTATCTTCAGCAATTGTTAATGCTTGCTGGATTACTTCTAAACTGTCAGTTAATATTTCAACTATTTTATATTTTGTTTCCACAAAAACTGAATCGTTTTTAAAATTAATATTTGAATTTTGAAAATCATTTTTAGTTTCTAAAACCAAATCTTTTCTATAAAGTGTTGCAAGATAATTATTCTTCCATATTTCCGTTGAAGATTTAACATCATTTAGATTCTCCAATCCTTGCTGATAACCAAAACGGGTTAATAATTCTAATTCTATTTGCCGTTTCACTCTTTGATTTACATGTTCGGCAATATAATTTATATCTGACGAATATGTGTAAAATCCTTCAAACATAAATTCATTTAGAAAATCATTAAGTGATATTGGATCTTTTTCAAATTTTATAAATATTTTATTCAGTGAATCCGGATTTAAAGAATTTTTAAATTTCATGAAATCTTCATCGCTGATTTGAATTTTTTCATTATCAGCAACTTTCTCTTTTACTTTTACTGCTTCAACCAAAGGCTGCAAAGAATCGACAAGATACCAAAACAAACTTCCATTGGTTGTAACTTTTTTATCTTTTAAGAAATTATAAAGGAAAGCATCATAAAGTGAATCTTCATTTCTTTTTTTAATAGTTTTTTCAACAAGCGACATTTTATCTTCCCAAGATTTAAAGTTTGCCGCACTTTTATTTATCAATCGGAAGATATACCAACCTTCTGAGGATTGCTGAGGCTTTGTAAATTGATTTAATTCAAGCGAGAATATTTCGCTTTCAGGTTCAATAGCCATTTTACCATAAGTTACTTCGTAAGGTTCTTTTACAAATTCAACATTCTTGAGAAGTGCCGCGGTTGAATCATAATTTTTTGAATTTCTCAATTCTTCATACGCAATATCAATGGCTTCTTTATTTTGAGTATAAATGTAATCTACAAAATATTTTTTATTTGCGAGTGCAACGCAGTCTTTAATTTTTTTATCATTAAGTGAAATTTTATTTTTAATTTCTTTTTTATACAAAGCATCGCGGACATGCATTTTTTCCATTGGAACATAATTCATTTTCATAGAAGCTGTTAAATCGTAACCGTTCTTTTCTGCTTCAATTGCTAAAAGTTTTTCTGCGATTAAAGTATACAATAATTCTTCTTTTGCTTTCTTAATTCCCTTTTCAGAATTTTTTCTTTTTATCTGCGGAGTTAGTTCAAACCGATATTTAAATTCTTCTGCAGTAATTATTTTTTCGCCAACTTTTGCAACAATTTCTTCTTTTTTTTGTGGATAAATATTTAAAGTGAAAAGTACAAACAGAATTATAATTTGAAATTTTCTCATACGAAATTTTGTTTTCTTTTTAAAAATGGATTGGGGAAAAATTTTGGAACTTTTGATTTATAATTTAAATATGATTCACCATAACGTTTTTCAAGATTTTTTTCTTCATAAGTTGAACCTACATAAAAATATATAACCATGCAGAAAAAAAATATCAAATAAAATAAATCCATATAAGGTCTAAATCCCAATACAATTATTGAAAAAAAATAAATTGGATGACGTGAATATTTAAACGGACCTTTAATTATTAGTTCGTGATTTTCATCCAAATTTTCTGTTTTGTAATTATTTTGAAAATATCTTTTAATTTGACTCAAACCTAAAAATTCTTTCAAGTTCAAATAAGATGAAGTCCAAAATAATCCAATAATTCCTAAAAATTGAAAAGTAAAAATAATTAGATCATACGGAAATTGTAAGTCGTAAATTTTGACATTTGGTTTTGGTGAAATGAAATAAATTGCTACAAAAAAAATTACTGATGTGATATTGAAAAATAATCTGTAAAACGCAATTTTATTTCCAACTTTATCTGTAATCTTTTTTTTTACATCAAACGCAGCTAAAATTGAATGTGAAAAAGCAAATAATGAAAACAAAAAAAATATAATTAATGAATCAAAAACATAAATCATAATTCTTTTCTTAATCTTGCAACCGGAATTTGCAATTGTTCTCGATATTTTGCAACTGTTCTTCTTGCAATATGAATCCCTTTATCAACAAGAATTTTTGCAATTTTTTCATCGCTGTGAGGTTTGTTTTTGGGTTCAGAATCACAAATTTCTTTTATTAAAATTCTTATATGTTTGTTGGAAACTTCATCGCCATCATCGGTAGAAAGACCTTCGCTAAAGAAATATTTCAATTCATGAATTCCAACCGGACTTTGAACATATTTTCCGTTTACAACTCTGCTGATTGTTGAAATATCCATCATAATTTCATCGGCAATATCTTTGTATATCATTGGTCGCAAAAATTTGGGACCGTTTTCAAAAAACTCATATTGTTTTTCAAAAATTGAGCGCATAATTTTCATCAAAGTTTCTCTTCTCTGCTGGATAGAAGCAATAAACCATTTTGCCGATTCAAACTTTTCTCTTAAAAATTGATGCGTTTCTTTTTCGCGCGGAGTAACTTTTCGTTTCCTCTTTTTTCCGTCAATCATTTCTAAATAAGTTGAGCTAATTGTTACAGAAGGCATACTTTTATCATTCAAAGTTATTACATAATCATCATCAACTTTTTCAATAATAAAATCCGGAGTGATTTGATTTGCTTCGTCAGATTCAAGTGCGCTGGCTCCGGGTTTGGGATTAAGTTTATGAATTAAATCCAATATTGATTTTAATGTTTCTCTTGTTAAATTCATTTTTGTTTGAATTGCATCAAATCTTTTATTAACAAAATCTGAATAATTCTCGCTTAATATTTTTTCTCCCAAATATGAATAATACGGATCATAAGAAGAATTTCTGATTTGAATTAACAAACATTCTTGCAAATCTCTGGCTGCAATTCCAACTGGATCTAAAAGCTGAATCATTTTTAAAACTTTTTCTGCATCTTCAATTGTAACTTCAACATGCTCAAAGAGTTTTAAATCTTCAACAATTTTTGTTAAATCTTCTCGAAAATATCCGTCTTTAGAAAGACTTCCGATTATTACTTCGCCTAAAATAATTTGCTCTTCCGGCAATTTTAAAATGTGTAATTGATCTAATAATCTTTCCGTCTGCGAAACTTTTGAAGGAGCAATTGGTCGGTTATCTTCATCATCCGGACTTTTATTAATTCTATCACTATCCAAATCTCCGTCATTCATATAATCTTCAACGTCAAACTCATCGTCTTTATTTACTTCAATTTCTTCTTCCGGAGAATCATCATCTGAATTTTCTTCTTGTTCTTGAGTCAATTCAATTTCATCTTCCAAAGTTTCTTCTAAAATTGGATTTAATTCCAATTCTGTTTTAATTCTTTGTTCTAAAGCCATAGTATTTAATTGAAGTAATTTTTGATATTGAATTTGCTGCGGTGATAATTTTTGCTGAAGTGATAATTTTTGCTGCAATGATAACATAATTATTTTCCGTTAAGATTCTTTAGTTTATTATAAAATTTTGAATTATAAGCTCTTTTAATTGGTTTTTCACAAAACTCTAAAATTGATAAATTAGTTTCCTTTCCTTTTTCCAAAGCCGGATCACAAATATCATATTTTTCATATTTTAAAACATCTCCGCCAAAATCCGCAACTCTAATTGGAAATAAATGACAAGATATTGGTTTTATAAAATCAATTTTTCCATCATAATAAGCTTTTTCTATTGCACATCTAGCAATATCGCCATCATAAAAAACAAAAACACAATCTTTTTTGCCGACACTTCTCGTCATCAACTCTTTATGTTTTTCTTCCCAAAAACTGTTTAGCTCAATTTCCTTCAAACTTTTTTTCGGTAAATAACTTTTAATTTTATCCAAATGTTTATCAATTTCATTAATTTCTTCCTTTTTAAGCGGAGCCCCGTATTCGCTTTTCATTGTGCAGCAAGCTCCTTTGCAAATTTCTAAATTGCAGGTAAACTTGGTTTTCTGGATTTCTCTGCTTACTAAAACGCCATCAATATTTTCAAAATCAATCATAATATAATTTGGAATAATTTTTGCTAAGATAGTGAAAAAAGGTTTACTTGTAAAGATTTAATTCTTTAATTAATTCATTCATTTGATAATTTCTTAAGTTTACAAATCAAAAAAATATTTAACCAATTATGAACTTTGAAAATAAAGTAGTTTTAATTACAGGAGCTTCAACTGGAATTGGTAAAGAACTTTCCGCACAATTAATTAGCAAAAATGTAAAACTTGCATTGGTTGCAAGAAGAGAAAATTTATTGCATGAATATTTTGAAGAAAATGATAATGTTCAAATTTTAAAATGTGATGTTAGCAAAAAGGATGAAGTGAAATCCGCATACCAAAAAATTATTGAGAAATTTGGAAGAATTGATGTTGCAATTTTAAATGCCGGTTTTTCAGCAAGAATGCTTGTTGAAAATTTTGATTCCAAAATTGCTGAAACTACTTTTGGCGCAAATGTTTTTGGAATTATTTATTGGGTTGAACAATTAATTCCCAAATTTATGAAACGAAAAGATGGAATTATCGTCGGAGTTTCGAGTTTGGCAGATTCTAAAGGATATTCCAAAAGTGGATTTTATTCAGCCAGCAAAGCCGCCGCAACAATTTATCTTGAAGGTTTGCGTACGGAATTAATAGATTATAATGTGAAAGTTTTAACCGTGCGTCCGGGATTTGTAAAAACTCTCATGACAGATAAAAATGAATTTAAAATGCCTTTTATGATGAGCACTGAAAAAGCTGCAAAAATTATTATTGCAGGAATTGAAAAAGAAAAAAGAATGATTCAATTTCCGTGGCAAATGGTTTTAATAACAAGATTAATTCCATTTATCCCAAGTTCGTTATACGAAAAATTAGAATCGCTCAGTCTCAAAAAATATTTATCTAAAAATTAATGACAAACGAAACCTTAATATTTATCGGCGGATTTTACAATTTTGCATTTGCAATTTTTCATCTTTTATTTTGGAGAATTTTCAATTGGGATAAAGATTTAAAAAGAATGAACTTTACGAATGGAAATATTTTACAAATCTTAAATCTATCTTTGACTTTTGTATTTATAATTTTTGCATTTCTTTCTTTTTTATATACGCAAGAAATAATTTCAACTCAACTTGGAAATTCAATTTTAAGATTGATTTCTTTTTTCTGGTTTTTTAGAGCACTTCAGCAGATTTATTTCTTCGGATTGAAAAACAAAATTTCAGTTTTATTTTTTATGTTATTTTTAATTGGCTCGGGAATTTATATTTATCCGGTTTTATAGATTTTTTACTTTTCACTTATTACTTCTCAATTAATATTCATCCCAATGTTTAATTGAAATATCTTCCAAATCTTTTTTGCAGAACGCATTAATAAAAGCTTGAGCCAATCTGGAATTGGTTATAAGCGGAATGTTAAAATCAATTGCACTTCTTCTAATGTTGTAATCGTTATCCAATTCACTCTTTGATAAATTTTTAGGAATGTTAATTACTAAATCAATTTTTCTTTTTCTCAAGTATTCAATTGTATTTGGACTTTGATTTTCATCCGGCCAGTAAAGTAATTGAGATTCTACATTATTATCATTTAAAAATTTATGCGTGCCTCTTGTTGCAAATAAATTGTAGTCATTTTCAATTAATAATTTACAGCTTTCTAAAAGTTCTGCTTTTGATTGTACAGGTCCGGTTGAAAGTAAAATATTTTTCTTCGGAATTTTATATCCCACTGATAGCATAGATTTTAAAAGTGCATCATAAAAATCATCACCAATGCATCCAACTTCTCCGGTTGACGCCATATCAACACCAAGAATTGGATCCGCTTTGCTTAATCGTGAAAAAGAAAATTGAGGCGCCTTTATACCAATATAATCAAGCTCAAACAATGATTTGTTTGGTTTGATATATTTTGCACCCAGCATAATATCGGTAGCAAGTTCAACAAAATTTACTTTTAAAACTTTTGAAACAAACGGTAAACTTCTTGATGCGCGCAAATTACATTCTATAACTTTCACATCGTTATCTTTAGCAAGAAATTGAATATTGTACGGACCGGAAATATTAAGTTCGGATGCAATTTTTCTCGAGATTGCTTTAATTCTTCTTACGGTTTCAAAATAAATTTTCTGCGGAGGAAAAACCATTGTTGCATCGCCGGAATGAACTCCCGCAAATTCAATATGTTCACTAATTGCATATAATTCAACTTCACCTTTATCTGCAACTGCATCAATTTCAATTTCTTTTGCGTTTTCAATAAACTCAGAAACAACAACGGGATATTGTTTTGAAACTTCTACGGCTAATTGTAAAAAATGGCTAAGCTCACTTTCGTTGGATACAACATTCATTGCCGCACCGGAAAGTACATACGAAGGACGAACTAAAACCGGGAAACCAACTTCTTTAATAAATTCTTCAATTCCTTTAATACTGCTAAGTTCTTTCCATCTGGGCTGATCAATTTTTAAGTCATCAAGCATTTGTGAAAACTTATGCCTATTCTCTGCTCTATCAATTGAAAGTGGTGAAGTTCCTAAAATATTTACATTAGATTTATGCAGACGCATCGCCAAATTATTTGGAATTTGTCCACCGGTTGAAACTATAACTCCTTTAGGATTTTCCAATTCAACAATATCAAGAACTCTTTCCAAGGTTAGTTCATCAAAGTAAAGTCTGTCACAAATATCATAATCCGTACTTACTGTCTCCGGATTATAATTTATCATAATTGATCTGTAATTTTCTTTTTTAATTGTATTTAAAGCATTTACTCCGCACCAATCAAATTCTACACTGCTTCCAATTCTGTAAGCCCCTGAACCTAAAACAACAACAGATTTTTTATCATCAATAAAATCAATATCGTTTTCAATTCCGCTGTAAGTTAAATAGAGATAATTTGTATGCGCTGGATATTCTGCCGCTAAAGTATCTATCTGCTTAACAAAAGGTTTTATACCTTTTTTAATTCTATAATTTCTTACTTTAAAAATATCTTTATCAACATTTTCAGCTTCACCTTTTAAAACAAATCTTGCAATTTGAAAATCTGAGAACCCAAGTTTTTTTGAGCTTAGTAAAACTTCATCCGGCAATTCTTCCAACGAATTGTAATTCTGTAATTCATATTTATAATCAAAAATATTTTTTAATTTAACAAGAAACCATTTATCAATTTTTGATAGTTCATAAATTTCATCAACAGATAATCCTTCCTTAAATGCTTGCGCAATAATAAAAATTCTCATATCAGTAGGATTGATTAACATATCTTTAATATCGGAAGTTGGAATATCTTTATTGCCAACAAAACCATGCATGCCTTGACCAATCATTCTCAATCCTTTTTGAATTGCTTCTTCAAAGGTTTTGCCGATTGCCATAACTTCGCCGACACTTTTCATACTGCTTCCAATTTGATTGGAAACTCCATGAAATTTATTCAAATCCCAACGAGGAATTTTACAAACTATATAATCTAAAGCTGGTTCAAAAAAAGCTGAAGTAGTTTTTGTAACTGAATTTTTAAGTTCGTAGAGACCAAATCCCAAAGCTAATTTTGCTGCGACAAATGCAAGCGGATAACCGGTTGCTTTGCTCGCCAATGCACTTGAACGAGAAAGTCTTGCGTTAACTTCAATAACTCTATAATCTTCTGAAAATGGATCCAATGCATATTGAACATTGCATTCTCCAACAATTCCAATATGCTGAATTAATTTAATTGCAATTTCTCGAAGTTTATGATATTCAGTATTTGTTAAAGTTTGAGAAGGTGCAACAACAATACTTTCGCCGGTATGAATTCCAAGCGGATCAAAGTTTTCCATATTACAAACTGTTATGCAATTGTTGTAGCAATCGCGCACAACTTCATATTCAACTTCTTTCCAACCTTTTAAAGATTCTTCAATTAAAATTTGATCGGAATAAGAAAGAGCTTTTGATGCAAGAATTTCTAATTCCTCTGGATTAACACAAAATCCGCTTCCTTGTCCGCCCAATGTATATGCAGCTCTTACAATAATTGGATAATTTAATTCTTCTGCAGCTTTAAGTGCATTTTCAATTGATGTAACTGCAATGCTTTTGGGAGTTTTTATATTTACTTTTTTTAAGGTATTGGCAAAAAGTTCGCGATCTTCTGTATCAATAATAGCACTGATTGGAGTTCCTAAAACTTTAACGTTGTACTTCTCAAAAATGTTTGTTTTGTAAAGTTCAATTCCGCAATTTAAAGCCGTTTGTCCGCCAAAAGAAAGAAGCACGCCATCCGGATTTTCTTTTGCAATAACTTGTTCAACAAAATATGCAGTAACCGGTAAGAAATAAACTTTATTAGCGATATTTTCTGAGGTTTGAACTGTAGCAATATTTGGATTAATTAAAACCGTTTCAATATTTTCTTCGCGCAAAGCTTTTAGGGCTTGCGATCCGGAATAATCAAACTCTCCGGCTTCTCCAATTTTTAGAGCTCCGGATCCTAATATTAAAACTTTTTTAATTTCTTTATTCATAAGATTTCATAAAACACAGATTACA
This sequence comes from Melioribacteraceae bacterium, assembly GCA_041741395.1. Lineage (GTDB taxonomy): Bacteria > Bacteroidota > Ignavibacteria > Ignavibacteriales > Melioribacteraceae. The sequence continues at coordinate 1,037 of JBGSKB010000169.1, read as the reverse complement.
CTGAAAAAACTAATTTACAGAGAAATGTAAAAATCAGTGAATATCTTTATTTTCTGCGTCATCAGCGTTCAATTTTTTATCAAATTTAAAAATTCATCAAACAAAAACTCAGTATCAGTTGGACCGCTTGAAGCTTCCGGATGAAACTGAGTTGAAAAAAATGGTTTTGATTTATGTTTAATTCCTTCGCATGTATCATCATTTAGATTTACAAAATATGATTCCCAGCCTTCATCTAAATGTGAATCATCAACGGCGTAACCGTGGTTCTGTGAAGTTATAAAACATTTATTCGTTCCAACTTGTAATACCGGCTGATTATGACTTCTATGCCCGTATTTCAATTTATAAATTGATCCACCGGCAGCTAAAGAAAGTAACTGATTTCCCATGCAAATTCCGAAAATCGGTTTATCATCATTTATAACTTTTTTAATATTTTTAACTGTTGTATCGCAAAATGTAGGATCGCCCGGACCATTAGAAAATATCAATCCATCATAATCTTCTTTTGTAAAATCATAATTCCAAGGAACTTTTATTACGGTTGTATCTCTTTTCAATAAACATCTTACAATGTTATTTTTTACACCTAAATCAACTAAAACAATTTTCTTTTTTCCATTTCCAAAAATTTCTTTTTGTTTAATGCTTACTTTATCAACTAAATTTTCAATGTTAGGATCAACAAAATCAATTTCATCATTTTCAAAAATAATTTTGCCAAGCATTGATCCTTTTTCTCTTAACTTTTTTGTTAAAGCTCGAGTATCAACACCGTAAATTCCGGGAATTTTATTTTCAATTAACCATTCCGATAAACTTTTTTTTGCATTCCAATGACTGTATTCAAAAGAATAATCTGAAATTACAAATCCTTTAACTTGAATTTTTGATGATTCGAAAATTTCCGGAATTCCGTTTACAATTTTATCATCCGGAACACCATAATTTCCAATCAGCGGATAAGTTGAAATTAAAATTTGACCGTAATAAGAAGGATCGGTTAAACTTTCGGGATATCCGGTCATTGCTGT
>JBGSKB010000168.1:0-3634 GCA_041741395.1 Melioribacteraceae bacterium | reverse complement strand
GAACACCTAAAAATGTTTGGAACAAAAGAAATTGATTTTGAAGAATTTAATAATTTGTTAGATAAAGCTTATTTAAAAGAAATAAGTTTTATTTGAGCAAAATTATGATGTCATTCCGGAAATTACGAACTTGTCAGCTGTGACTGAGTAATTATCCGGAATCTAAAAATAACTTTGTAGATTCCCGATTCAATCCCTTAGCTAACGGATTCGGGAATGACAATTTATTTTAAAAATGTAAATAAATTTAAAGCAACATTTCCAATTCTAAATTGTCTTTTATATAAACAAAATAATTCAGTTTGAAAACAGACGCAGAAAAAATTATCCAGTTTACAATTCTGTATAATAGATACAAGAAAAAGTTGTACAATTTTCTCTTGAAATTATCTAACGACGAAATGGCTGCTGAGGATATTGTTCAATCTGTGTTTTTAAAATTTTACGAAAATTTTGAATCAGTAAAAAATATTGAAAGCGTAAATTTTTGGATTTTCAAATCAGCTAGAAATGAATTTTATAATTATTACAAACAGAATAAAAGAAAAATTGAACTTTATGAAAATTTTACAGAAAACAAAAAAGATGAATTTGAACTTGAGAATTTTGTTGAGCTAAAGGAAATGAAAAAAATAATTTTTGATGAACTTGATAAAATGGATAATGAACAAAAAGAAGTTTATTTGCTTAAAGAATATGGCGGATTGAGTTACAAGGAAATTTCAGAAACAATGAATATTGATATTGATTTAGTAAAAAGCAGACTATATAAAGTGCGACAAAAATTAATTAATAAAATTTCAAAAATAATAGAACACTGAAAACATTGAAAAAGTTGATAAAAACAGATTGTTTTATCAGCGTTAATCTGTTAAATCAGCGTCATCTGCGTTCTATTGAGGATAAGAAATGAATACAGAACAAATAAAAGAAATTATCAATCAATATTTTGATAATGAATTAACAAAAGCCGAAGAAGTGATTTTATTTACTCAACTTTCCCAAAATGAAGAAGCAAGAAATTATTTCAAAGAGTTGAATTTGCTTAAAACTGTAATTGATGAAAATGAAGTTGATTACCCAAATAAATTAGATGAAAAGATTTTTGCAAAATTAAATCACAAAAAAGTGACAAATTTTACGCATCAAAATCAGAATAGAACTTTTAATTATCTGACTTACGCATTTGCAATAATTTTATTGGCGGTTTCATTTTTCTTTTACTACGAATCATTGCAATATAGAAATAAGTTGGAATTATCATTTCAACAAATAAATCAGCAAAACCAAATGATACAAGTTTTATTTAACACGTTACCGCAAGCAGAAGTAAAAGCAAAAGTTGAGAATCAAATTGTAGTAACATCAAACATGTGAGGGAAAAATGAAAAAGATAATTTTTTTATTAGTGATTTTCATAATAATTAGCTGCAATCAGAAAAATGATGAAATTGAAATTATTCCAAATTATGATGAAATATTTTTGACAAGTGATAATGTTGATAGAAAAGTTGAAGCAGAAAATGTTGGGATAAATGTCGAAGAAATGCAAAAAATGTTTGATTTTAGAAGTGTATTTGATTCCTTGAAACAAGGAAGGCATAAATTTATTTACAACTTACTAGTAAATGAAAATGGTCGAATTGTTTTTATAAGACCAATAAAAAGTATTGGACAAAGTTTTGAAAAAAGTTTAATTCAGTTATCAGAAAAATGGAAATTTATTCCAGCAGAGAAAAACTCCCAAAAAGTAAAAAGCCAAATCAATTTGATAACAACTTTAAATTTCGATGCAAAAGGAGAATACAAAATAGAATTATTTTTTGATTACGAACTTTCAGCTACACTTAATTTAATTAGTGAGAATTATAATGATGAATATTTTGATGCAGTTGAAGAAATGCCTTTTCCAATTGGCGGAATGCAAGCAATTCAACAAAAAATTAAATATCCAGAAAATGCTAAACAATCCGGAATTGAAGGAAGAGTTTATGTTAAAGCTTTTATTGATGAAAATGGAAATGTTGCAAATGCTGAAATAATAAAAGGAACCGAAGAAAGTTTGGATATTGCAGCACTTGAAGCTGTAAAAGCCACGAAATTTGAACCGGGAAGACAAAGAGGAAAATCAGTTAAAGTTCAAGTTTCAATTCCAATATTATTCAAATTAAGTAATGACGAAGTCAAAAAATAAAAGGAGAAGAAAATGAAAAATTTCAAAAAAGTAATTTTTTTAATTATTATTTCATCATTTATTGTTTTTGCGCAAGAAGAACTTGATAAAATGCCGGAAATTAAAGGTGGAATTCAAGAGCTTGCAAAAAATATTAAATATCCGGAATCCGCAAAAGTAGAAGGAATTGAAGGAAAAGTTTTAGTAAAAGCAGTTATTGATGAAGTTGGAAATGTTGAATCTGCGGAAGTTGAAAAAAGTGTAAATAAAGATTTGGATGAAGCGGCAATATCCGCAGTGAAATTAACAAAATTTACTCCCGGTGAAAAAGATGGAAAATTTGTAAAAGCAGAAGTTGTAATTCCAATTAAATTTAAGTTGGATAGTAAAAAAGAAAAAAGTTAAGATATACAATGCCAGATGCGCAATGTATCTGGCATATTCCTAAAATTAAATATGAAAAACAGTAAAATTACCTCTCGAAAATATTTAGTAATAATTCTTATTCTTCTGCTTTTCTATACAAATATTATCTTTGCTCAAGAAAATGATTCTTTGAAATCATTGCTTGTTACAGGTGAATATAATACAATCGTAAAAATTTTAGAAGAGAAATTAACTTGGGAGGATTCACTTACATTTTTCGAATATAATATTCTTGGAAATTCCTATCAAAGATTAATGAACTTCAACAAAGCAATTGCATTACTTTACGAAGCAAGTAAGCTTCAACCTAGCAACATTCAAAATTTAATTTTACTCGGAAGCTGTTATGATGCAAACGGAGATGAAATTTCTGCCAAACTTACATTTATGAAAGTTTTGGAAATTGATTCACTAAACCAAATTGCAATGATAAATCTTGGCAAAATATTAATTGATATTGAAGAATTTAATTTAGCTTCCAACTTTTATAAAAAACTCATTCAAAACGATTCTACAAATTCTTACTTTTTTGCACAGCTAGGAATGTGTGAATTAAAAAAAGGGAATTCAGAAAAAGCAAAAGTGTTTTTTGAAAAGTCGACTGAATTACACAGTGCAAACGCTAAAATCATTTTGATGCTGGCAAAATTATATTACAATGAAAATGAATTAGAAAAGGCAAAAGAATTGCTAAAGTTCGGGTTAACTCACAATTCTAAAAATAAACAACTCAATAAAATGCTGGCAGATATTTTATATAAACAGAAATTATATAATGAAACAATTATGAAATATCTTTATGCAATTACAATTAATGATACTTCAGCAAATGTTTATCAAAAATTGGGACTGTCCTATTATTATCTTTCATTTACAAATACTTATATAAATTCTGATGTAAGAAGTTTAAAACTTAGAGAGGGAATAAATGCTTTGTTAGTTGCAGTCGATAAAGATGAAAATGATCCGACTAGTTTTCTTTATTTGGGTTTATGTTATAAAGAATTAGAAATTAATGATACAGCGATAACGTAT
>JBGSKB010000167.1:0-5585 GCA_041741395.1 Melioribacteraceae bacterium | reverse complement strand
CAAGATGAAAAGCTAAAGAAATATTTTTACTTTTTGTTAGATATTCATGAATTAACTTTTGCCATTTGATCTTTTCTGAAACAGAAATTTTTGCATAACCATAACCGGGTAAATCAACAAAATAAAACTTATTTTCAGTTAAATAATAATTTACTGATCTAGTTTTGCCAGGAGTTGAACTTGTTTTAGCAATATTTTTAAGTTTAGCTAAAGAATTAATAAATGTGGATTTACCAACATTTGAACGTCCGCATAAAACAACTTCTGGGATTGGTTCATTTGGTAAATTTTTAATTTCGAAAATTGATTTGGAAAATTTTATATCAAGCATAAATAAAAAGAGCAGCTTTAAGCTGCTCAACTAAATAAATATTAAATTAAACTATTATTTGGCTTTGCCACCGATTAATTCATCTTGTAATTTTTTTAATTCATCCCATTTTCCATCTGCAGCAAGTTTTGATTGTGCAGGCCATGTTTCTGGATCGTGAGATTTAAATTTGCTTCCTGCATCATAAAGTATTTCTCTAAGTTTAACAACTTCTGTTTCGGCAAGTTGAGCAAATGTTGTAATTCCAGCTTCAACAAGTAACTCAGAAATTTTTGGACCAATTCCTTCAATTTTTGCTAAATCATCAGCATCGCTTGATTTTTCCACAACTTTTTCTTCAACAACTTCAGCTTCAACTTCTTCAACATTATTTGCAATTGGTTTTGTTTCAACTTTGGTCTTAGCTTTTGGTTCAGTTTTCTTTTTACTTGGCTTCGTTTTGTTTGCATTAATGTCATTATAGTCAACCAACTCAATAATTGCCATTTCGGCAGCATCACCTAATCTATTTCCTAACTTAACTATTCTTGTATAACCACCAGGTCTATCACCAATTTTTTTAGCAACTTCAATGAACAATTCTTTAATTATGTCTTTATCATTAATATGACGGGCAACAAGTCTTCTTGCATGAACCGTATCTTCTTTTGCTTTAGTAATCATAGGTTCAACAAATAATCTCAATTGTTTTGCTTTGGCAACTGTTGTGCTAATTTTTTTATGTTTAATTAAAGCAGTTGCTAAAGAACGCAAAGTTGCACTTCTGTGTGAAGCTGTTCTTCCTAATTTTCTTCCTTTAACTTTATGTCTCATTATTTCAACCTTTTACAGAAATTAATTATTATCAGATTTATCGTTAATGTACTTATCTACATCCATTCCAAATTCTAAATTATACTGATCAACAATTTCCATCAACTCAGCAAGAGACTTTCTTCCAAAGTTTCGGAATTTCAACATTTCACTTTCGTCTTTCCGCACTAAATCGCCCATAGTTTTAATATTTGCGGCTTTTAAACAATTATGAGATCTAACACTTAGTTCCAAATCATCAACATTAGTTGTAAGTATTTTTCTAATTCTTTCAAATTCTAAATCTTTTTCGCTATCAACTTTATCTTCTTCTTGTTCAACATCAAAATTAATAAACATATTAATATGATCTCTCAAAATTACACCGGCACCAGACATAGCTTCTTCTGGAGTAATTGAACCGTCTGTCATTACTTCCAATACTAATTTTTCAAATTCATTACTTTCACCAATTCTAACGTTTTCAATTTCATATTTAACGTTTTCAATAGGTGAAAAAATTGAGTCAATAGGAATTATTCCTATTGTTTGATCTGGAATAACTTGTTTTGCTGCCAGAACATAACCTTTTCCAAAACCGAATCTAATTTCCATATTTAATTTTGCGCCGTTGCTCAAAGTAGCAATATGTTCATCTGGATTTAAAACTTCAATATCCGGGCAACTTTTCAACAAATCAGCAGCTTTAAATTCACATGCACCATTTAATGAAATATCAAGTTTGTTTGTCTGCTTATTTGTAACATTTATTCTTACTTTTTTAAGGTTAAGAATAATTTCTGCAACATCTTCAACAACGCCTGGAATAGTTGTAAATTCATGCAAAACACCATCAACTTTTATTGCAGTAATAGCAGCACCAGTTAAAGAAGAAAGTAATACTCTTCTAAAAGCAGCACCCAAGGTTACACCAAAGCCTCGTTCTAAAGGTTGAATTGTGAACTTGCCATATTTTTGATTTGATGAAGCTTCATCTAAAATAACACCATCTGGCATTTTAATAAAGGGATAACTCATTTAATATCCTCTAATTTGAATTTCTATTTAAATACAATTATTTTGAGTATAACTCAACAATCAATTGTTCATTTACATTTATTGGAATTTCACTTCTTTCTGGAAGTTTAAGTAATTTCCCGGAAAGATTTGCTTTTTCAACTTCAATCCATTCATATGGATTTGATTTTCTAATTCTTAATGCATTATGAAAAACATCCATTTTCTTACTTTGCTCTTTTACACTTATAACATCGCCAACTTTCAAAAGATATGAAGGAATATTTACTAATTCTCCATTTACATTGAAATGTCTGTGCAATACTAATTGGCGTGCCTGAGCTCTTGAAGTAGCAAATCCTAATCTGAAAACAGTATTATCAAGTCTTCTTTCTAATAATTGTAAAAGATTTTCACCGGTAATACCGCGCATTCTTTCAGCTTTCTTAAACAAATTTCTGAATTGTCTTTCAAAAAGCCCGTACATAATTTTCAGTTTTTGTTTTTCTTTTAACTGCAAACCATAATCGGAAACTCTTTTTCTTCCAGCTCCATGTTGACCTGGACCATATGGTTTATTACTTAAAACTTTATCAAATTTGGGATTTCCAAAAATATTTTCGCCAAACTTTCTAACCAATTTTGCTTTAGGGCCGGTATATCTTGCCATCTATATTATTTCCTTTTAATTATACTCTTCTACGTTTTGGTGGTCTGCATCCATTATGCGGTATTGGTGTAATGTCTTTTATTGACATTATATGCAAGCCAGCAGTATTTAATGCTCTTACTGCAGCATCTCTACCAGAACCTGGTCCTTTAATAAAAACATCAACTCTTTTTAAGCCAAGATCATGTGCTTCTTTTGCTGCAACTTCAGAAGTAACTTGGGCTGCAAAAGGAGTATTTTTTCTTGATCCCTTAAATCCGTTTTTACCAGCAGATGACCAAGAAATTGTATTTCCATAAACGTCCGTAATTGTTACAATAACATTATTAAATGTTGCTTTAATATGTGCAACACCAACTGCATCAACATGAATTTTCTTTTTAGATTTTCTTGTAACTTTTGCCAAGATAAAACTCCTTAAAAATTAAATTTATATTACTTGAGACCTGGTTTTTTCTTACCCGCAACTGTTCTTTTCTTACCTTTTCTAGTTCTAGAATTGGTTTTTGTTCTTTGTCCTCTTACTGGTAAACCTCTTCGGTGTCTAATTCCTCTGTAGGTTCCTATATCCATAAGTCTCTTAATATTTTGCTGAACTTCACTTCTTAAAGCGCCCTCAACCTTAATTTCAGCTGTCATTATTGCTCTAATTTTAGCGACTTCTTCTTCCGTTAAATCAGCAATTCTTTTGTGCGGATCAACTTTTGCTTTTTCTAGAATTTGCATTGAAGTATGCTGACCAATTCCATAAATATAAGTTAACCCTATAAAAGTTTTTTTCTGTTTTGGTAAATCAATTCCTGCGATTCGAGCCAAACTATTTATCTCCTAAATTTGGTTTAACCTTGACGTTGTTTATGTTTTGGATTCTTGCAGATTACTCTTACAGATCCGTTTCTTTTAATAATTTTACAATTATCGCACATTTTCTTTACAGACGCTCGAACTTTCATTATAGCTCCGTTATTTATACCTATATGTAATTCTACCCTTGTTCAAATCATATGGTGATAATTCAATTGCTACTTTATCACCAACTAAAATTTTTATAAAATGCATTCTCATTTTACCAGAAATATGTGCTAAAATTTCATGGCCATTTTCTAATTTAACCTTAAAATGAGCATTAGGCAGTGTTTCTGTAATAATTCCGTCTACTTTAATTGAATCTTGTTTTGCCATTAACACACTGATAAAATTTCTGGAAATCCATTTATAATTGCAATAGTATGCTCAAAATGAGCCGATGCTTTACCATCTTTTGTTACAACTGTCCAACCATCTGATTTTACTTTTACTTCAAAAGTTCCAATGTTAATCATTGGTTCAATTGCAAAAGTCATTCCGCTTTTTATTTTTGCACCGCTATTAGCTTTTCCAAAATTTGGAATTTGCGGATCTTCATGCAAATATTTTCCTACGCCATGTCCACAAAGATCCTTAACTACTGAAAATCCATTTTTTTCTACAAATTCTTGAATTGCAAAAGAGACATCGCCAACTCTATTATTTTCTTTTGCTTGTTCAATTCCAACGTAAAGAGATTTTTCAGTAATTTCAAGCAAGGCTTTTTTTTCATCAGAAATTTCGCCTATTGCAACTGATAATGCTGCATCTCCAAAATATCCATTCTTTTTAACACCAACATCAATTGAAAGTAAATCACCTTCAATTAAAATTCTACTACTTGGTATTCCATGAACAACTTCTTCATTTAATGAGGAACAAATTGTTCCCGGAAAATCTATAGAACCTGCTTGTGAATAACCTTTGAAAGCAGGTATTGCATTATTACTAAGTATATAATCTTCAGCAATTTTATCTAATTCTAAAGTTGTTTTACCAACTTTTGCATAACTTTTTACTAATTGTAAAGTTTCAGCAACTAATCTTGAACTTTCTCTTATAAAATCAATTTCTTTTTTACTTTTAATTAAAATCACAAAAAGTAATTACCTTCTGCCTTTTATTTTCCCGGATTTCATAAATCCATCATAATGTCGCATCAATAAATGAGATTCAATTTGTTGAAGAGTATCAAGTGCAACTCCGACAAGAATTAGCAAACTTGTTCCGCCAAAAAATGATGCAAAAGATCCGGAAACTCCAAGTTTTGAAATAAATGCAGGTAAAATTGCAATAATTGCTAGAAATATTGATCCCGGTAAAGTAATTTTTGTTAAAATATTATCAATAAATTCTGAAGTATGCTTGCCAGGTCTAATACCCGGAACAAATCCACCCTGCTTTTTCATTGTTTCAGCAACTTCTTGCGGATTAAACGCAATTGCTGTATAAAAATATGTAAAGAACACTATAATTATTGCATATATAAAAGAGTATGTAAATGATGTATAATTAAAATATCCAACAATACTCTGAATAAATTCATTATTTGGGAAGAAAGATAAAACAGTACTTGGAATAAACATTATTGCTTGTGCAAAAATAATTGGCATAACACCAGCAGTATTAACACGTAATGGAATATATTGAGTTACTCCGCCATAGACTTTCCTTCCAACAACTCTTTTTGCATACTGAACAGGAATTCTTCTTGTACCTTGAGTTACCAAAACTATTCCGGCGATAATAAATACCATTACAACAAGAATTGCAATTTCCACAATAATATTTCTGGTTCCAGCGCTTATTAAACGAGCTTCATCTAATAAGGCGAATGGTAATCTGTTAATAATATTTATAAATATAATAAGTGAAATACCATTTCCAATCCCTTTTTCAGTAATTTGTTCGCCCATCCACATCATAAAA